>JALVZH010000107.1:7453-11755 GCA_027022105.1 Bacteroidales bacterium
ACCAAAAAATTCCCCGCAGGGTCGTATCAGGTTCCGGCCGCACTCATCATCGGAAAACGCAAAGCATCAACCGACACCAAAACCTCTTTGAATGATGCATTGAGGGATTTCGGAGTTTCGGTTTAGCTGTCAGGGTTTTTAATGTTAGAGATTATTGTAAATCATTTTTATTGACATTGCAGGTTTACCAAATTTTTATTATGTTTGGCAATCAGACAATATTTTAAACTTAGTAAAATGGACATTGTAAATAAAAATGAAATTGTAGAAATAGAATTTGTTAACCGACCATTGACAAGTAAAGAAAAGAAATTATTTAGTGAATTTCTAAAATTAAAAAAGAAACGTAAGACGAAGAAAAAAATATTTGGAAAAGAAAGTACAGGCATATAATGTATATGGTTGATAGCGTTAAGAATGCTGATTTTAAACATTCTGTTAATAACTAAATTTGTACCAATCCCCTATTTATTTAAATGAATCTCAAATTCAAACACCAACTCAAGTCCTTTTTTACATTTACAAAAAGCGAGCAACGCGGTGTGGCGGTACTGCTGGTTTTGATTTTCATTGTTCTGATTATCAATATTTCACTTCCTCTGTTTTTCAGGGAACCGGAAACTGATTTTTCCCGATTCAATGCCGAAGTTGAAAAATTTATTGCGGAAACAAAAAAGGCGGAAGATTCAATCCGTATCGAAAACCTTCAAAACAGCGGCGATATTGATGAAGAGTTGGCAAGAAAAAAACTGAAACCTTTTCCTTTCGACCCCAACAAATTACCCGAAGAAAAATGGCTGGAAATGGGGCTGACACGGAAACAGGTAAAAAGTATTCTGAAATATGAAGCCAAAGGGGGCAGATTTTATAAAAAAGAAGACCTGAAAAAACTATGGGCAATTTCCGATGTGGAGTACAACATTCTTGCCCCTTACATTAAAATTACCGGAGATTTCGTTACGGAAACCGAAAAACCGAAACGGATACGCCCTTCCGTAAAAACCCGGTTATCCTATACATCAAAAAAGATAAAAACCGAAATAAACAGCGCCGATTCCGCGATGTTCGTAAAACAGTTGGGGTTGTCGCCCTGGCTGGCTGCACGTATTGTTAAATACAGAAAACTGTTGGGGGGATTTTATACCAAAAGCCAGTTAAAAGAGGTGTACGGAATGAAAAAAGATATTTATAACGCCATTGAGCCGTGGTTGACGGTCGATTCTTCAAAAGTTGTCCGTATTGATATTAACCGTGCGGGATTCAAAGAGATTATCAGACATCCGTACATTGATTATCAGACCACTAAGAAGCTGGTAAAAGGAAGAAACAGAGGTGAGGGTTATAAAACACTTGCCGATATCAAACGGGTAACCGGTTTGCCCGACAGCATAATAAACAGGATAAAGCATTATTTGTATCTTCGCCCTCTGAAAAATTACAGGGATGAGTAACATATCAAAAACGTTTAAAAAATTTCCGAAAACATTTTGGGTGGCCAACAGCATGGAGCTGTTCGAGCGCTGGGCCTGGTACGGATTGTTTGCCGTATTGGCCTTGTATTTAACTAAATCTACCGACACCGGAGCACTGGGATTTTCACAGTCGCAAAAGGGTGAAATGATGGGCACGGTTACGGGCATTCTCTATTTGTTGCCGCTGTTAACGGGTGCTCTGGCCGACAGGTTCGGATACAAAAGAATGTTGCTGATTGCCTTTGTGGTTTACGGAACCGGACTGTTGTTAATGGGGAGTGTGAGAAGTTATTTTGCCGTTTACAGTGCATTTTTGCTGGTTGCTTTGGGAGCGGCTCTTTTCAAACCCATTGTGTCGGCCACCGTGGCAAAAACAACGGATGAAACCACCTCTTCCATCGGTTTCGGGATTTTTTATATGATAGTGAATATAGGCGGATTTGTGGGGCCTGTTTTCTCTTCCAAACTGCGGCATATTTTCGGTTGGCACATTGTTTTTATTATGGCTGCGTCCGCCATTGCCGTTAATATTCTGCTGGCTCTGTTTTTTTACAAAGAACCCGGCAGGGAAAAGAATACGGAACCCTTTTGGTCGTCGGTGGGCAAATCGCTTGTAAATATCGGTAAAGCGTTGGCTGATGTGAAACTTACTGTTTTTCTGATTATTATGATAGGTTTCTGGACTATGTTCAACCAGTTGTTTTACACTTTGCCCAACTTTATTGACCAATGGGTTGATACGCACATAATTTACAATTGGATTGCCGGTTTTTCACCTGCTTTGGCCGCTGCCGTGGGAACCGACCACGGAACCATTGCACCGGAAATGATGATCAATCTCGATGCCGGTTTTATCATTATATTTCAGATACTGATATCTTCTCTTGTAATGCGTTTTAAACCTGTTAATGCCATTATTTCGGGTATTATGGTGGTGTCGGTAGGTATCGGACTCTCTTTTGCCACAAGCAACGGTTTTTATGTAATTCTCGGTATCTTTATTTTTGCCATAGGCGAAATGGCCAGTTCACCCAAATTTACGGAATATATCGGACGTATTGCGCCTGCGAATAAAGAGGCTTTGTATATGGGAACTTCCTTTTTGCCTGTAGCGGTCGGAAATAAACTGGCGGGATGGTTTTCGGGTCCGGTTTATCAATCCATGTCCGATAAAGTTACTCTGGTTGGAAGAGAAATGGCTAAACACCGGATAGATATGCCGGCTATCACAAAAGATTTTACCCAGAACGATTACCTGAATCGGGCTGCCGAATTGCTGCATACCGACCAGAACGGCCTGACACAAATGCTGTGGGATACATATCACCCGTATAAAATATGGATGATTTTCAGCGCCATTGGCGTAGTAACCATTATCGCCCTGATTTTATACAATACATTTGTATTGGGCCGTGTCGCAAAAAAAGCTTAAACTGAACAAGAATGCAAACCTGTCGGGCAGCCTTGTTCCCGGCAGGTTGGTTCCAATAGAGGTTTAGATTGTACGGTATCAGGTTTATACAAAAGAGAGTGCCTGTTCCAAATCGGCAATAATATCTTCAACATCTTCAATTCCTACCGACAGACGTACCAAACCGTCGGTAATACCGGCTTCCAGTTTTTCTTCTTTGGAAAGTTTGGAATGGGTCATGGATGCAGGATGTTGAATCAGTGTTTCGATACCGCCCAGCGATACGGCCAGCAGTGCGAGTTTTACATTGTCCATCACCTTTTTGCCGGCTTCCAGTCCGCCTTTTACCTCGAACGACATCATGGAACCGGGGCCCGACATCTGTTTTTTGGCCAGTTCGTATTGCGGATGTGATTTCAGTCCGGGGTAGAGTACCCATTCTATTTTCGGGTGATTTTCAAGATATTCGGCTATTTGCTGTGCATTTTGCTGTGCCTTGTCGATACGAATGGAAAGCGTTTTCAATCCGCGGCGGGTTAAAAATGCCTGATGCGGATCCATATTGAAGCCCACATTCATCATTACATAATTTATCTTATCAAAAACCTCTTTGGTTTTGGCAATAACAGCGCCTCCCACTATGTCGGCATGGCCGTTAATAAATTTTGTCATGGAATGCAAAACGATGTCGGCACCAAGGTCCAATGGTTTTTGCAGATAAGGGCTGCAAAAGGTGTTGTCAACACATACAAGAATATTGTGTTTGTGCGCAATTTCACAGGCTCCGGCAATGTCGGTAATACCGATGGTGGGATTTGCGGGGGTTTCAAGGTAGAGCAGTTTGGTATTGGGTTTTATGGCTTTTTCAATGTTCTCAAGGTTTGTGCAGTCCACATAACTGCTTTCGATACCCAGTCCGGGATACAGTTTTTCCATTACCCCCCTCGAAGGGCCGTAAACGGCATTGTGACTTATCATATGGTCACCCGAACGAAGCAAAGCAAGGTAAACATTGTTTACGGCAGCCATCCCCGATGCGGTAACAACAGCTTTATAACCGTTTTCCAGCTCGG
Source organism: Bacteroidales bacterium (assembly GCA_027022105.1). Lineage (GTDB taxonomy): Bacteria > Bacteroidota > Bacteroidia > Bacteroidales > F082 > Sulfidibacterium. The sequence goes on from JALVZH010000107.1 coordinate 11,410, forward strand.
CCAGTGTGTTTTCCAAATCTTCGATGGTGGGATTCCCCAGTCTGGTATAAATGTAGCCCTTTTCCTCGCCCGAAAAGCAGCGTGCACCGTGGTCGGCATTTTTGAATTTAAAGGTTGATGTCTGGTAAATAGGTGTTACAGCTGCACCTAACCCGTCGTGAATTCCTCCCGCATGAATCAGCTTGGAGGCAAATCCTGAATTTTTTGTGTCCATTTTATTTTGTTATGATTAATAAATTTTTTTAATGATGACAATAATTCTGCCCGAATTTCAAATCGCCGTTGATAAAATCAAGTGCCAGGTTGACCGGTTCGTCAATGGCAACGCCCACGTAAACATTAATTC
>JALVZH010000108.1 GCA_027022105.1 Bacteroidales bacterium
TCCTCGGATTGCTTTCGGTAATAGCCGTCTATATTTTTATTGAACGGTATTTTGTAATAACACGTGCGGCCAGAGAAGACAAAAATTTTATGAACAACATAAGAATGTTCATTTTAAACGGCCAAATCGAATCGGCAAAAGCGCTTTGCGTGAGCAACAATTCACCCATAGGAAGGATGATTGCCAAAGGTATTGCCCGCCTCGGCAAACCGTTGAACGACATTAATGCCGCCATCGAGACTGTTGGAAAGCTGGAGGTTTCACGACTTGAGAAAAACGTAGCCGGACTGGCAACGATTGCCGGAGCCGCACCCATGCTGGGTTTTCTGGGAACGGTAATCGGAATGATACGGGCGTTTTACGATATGTCTATGGCAGGTAACAACATTAATATAGAATTGCTGTCGCAAGGCATTTACCAAGCCATGATTACAACCGTGGGAGGTTTGGTAGTGGGTATCACCGCTTATATTTTCTACAATATTCTTGTGGCACGCATCGAAAAGGTGGTCTATTTACTGGAGATAAGAGCTTCTGAATTTATGGACGTGTTGCATGAACCTGCAAAATAATTAAGGAGAAGAGTTATGGCTATACAAATGCGCAATAAACGAGACACGAGTTTCAGCATGGCTTCCATGTCGGACCTTGTATTTCTGTTGCTTATCTTTTTCATGCTTACCTCCACACTGGTGGCCCCCAATGCCATTAAACTGTTGCTGCCTTCGAGCAACAGCAAAACCATGTCGAAACAAACGGTTACGGTTTACGTTAACAAGGCAAGGAATATCTATGTTGAAGACCGCAAGGTAAATCCCGCCAATCTGGAAAATGTTTTGTACGGATTATTGAAAAACGAGTATCAGGCTTCTGTGGTTTTACGTGCCGACAAATCCATTCCCATTCAGGATGTTGTTACGGTGATTGATGCAGTTAATCAGATTAATGAGAAACACAAAACCAAACATAAAGTAATTTTGGCTACCAAACCGAAAAAGAGATAATAGCAACCTGCGTGCGGTATGAAGATGGACAAAGACAAAATAAGGGGAATTATCGGGACAATATTGTTCCATTTACTCCTGCTGCTTGCACTGGTGTTTATGGCTTTGCATACTCCTTTGCCGCTGCCCGGCGAAGAGGGGGTAGAGGTAAACCTGGGTTACGACAACAAAGGAACAGGAAATATTCAGAGTAAGACACCACCGCCCCAAAAGCAAAACACACCGCCGCCAAAAAAGACAGAAAAAAAACGCCAACCCGAACCGGAACCGGAAAAAACGGTTAGCAAACAGGAAGAGCAAAACATAACTCAAAATACCGAAGAGGCTCCTGCCATTGAGAAAAAACAGAAGAAACCGGAAAAGAAAAAAGAAAAGCTAACAAAAAAAACAGAGAAAAAACCGGTTACTGAAAAAGTTGAAAAAAAACAACCGGAACAGAAAAAACCGGAACCCAAGCCACAGCCCAAACCGGTTGAGAAACCCAAACCGGTGGTCAACAAAAGAGCGCTTTTCAAAGGTAGTAAAAACCGCACAGGAACCGGTACCAACCAAGGTACGGGCACCCAAGCGGGAGACCAGGGAAAACCACACGGCTTTGAAGACAGCAACAAATATGACGGACAGGGCGGAAAGGGCAACGGCCCCGCTTACGACCTCGGTGGCAGAGGTGCAAAATATCTCGATAAGCCACGGTCAACCTTTTCCGAAGCAGGAACAGTGGTGGTAACCATTTGGGTAAATCAGGACGGGAAAGTAACCAAAGCCCAGATCAAAGAAAAAGGGACAACTATTATCGATCAGGGATTGCGCCGTATGGCTCTGGAAGCCGCCTATAACTCAACCTTTGTTGCTGACCCCGAAGCAGCTTCTTCACAGAGGGGCACCATCACCTATAATTTCATTAAGTAGCTTTTTTTCTGTCATATATAATTAGATTGGATATAAATTTATTTGCTAAAAGACGGATAATCAACATATACTGTTTTTTAGAATGTTTTTAGCTATGTTACGCAAGCTTATTATCTAAATTTGCATCTCAATTTCAGAATTTTAATGAATCAAAAAAGATAAGATGAATAAAATAGTTGAAAAGGAGTTTTTCTCCGAGAACGTTGCAAAAATCGTTCTTGAGGCTCCTGATATAGCAAAATCGCGCAAAGCGGGGCATTTTGTTATTATAAGAGTGGACGACAAAGGAGAACGCATCCCACTGACCATAGCAGACGGTGACCCTGAAAAAGGAACCATCACCCTCGTAGTTCAGAAGGTAGGCGTAACCTCGGCAAAACTACTTGCAAAAAATGCAGGAGATGAGATATTGGATGTTGTAGGCCCGTTGGGACATGCCACACACATTGAAAAAGTCGGTACTGTTTTGTGTGCCGGCGGCGGTGTGGGCATTGCACCACTGATGCCTATTGTTAAAGCATTGAAAGCTGCAGGTAACAAAGTGATAACCGTTTTGGCCGGAAGAACCAAAGAGCTGATTATCCTTGAAGATGAAATGCGTGCTCATTCCGACGAGGTTATTATTATGACCGATGACGGTTCCTACGGTAAAAAAGGATTGGTAACTGCCGGCATGGAGGAGGTTATTCAGCGCGAGAAAATTGACATGGCTGTAGTTATCGGTCCTGCCATTATGATGAAATTCGGCTCCCTTACCACCAAAAAATACAATATTCCCACAGTTGTAAGTTTGAATACCATTATGGTGGACGGAACCGGAATGTGTGGCGCATGCCGTGTATCCATTGGCGGCAAAACCAAGTTCGTTTGTGTTGACGGCCCCGAGTTTGATGCATTCCAGGTAAACTGGGATGAAATGATGATGCGAATGGGAGCTTATAAAACCCAGGAGCATGAAGCTTATGAAAAATATTTAAAAACCGTTGAAACTGTTGCGTAATGGAAAATATAATAGCTGAATATATTAAAGAAGGAAGATCGGATGCTTGGCGTGCCCAATTGCGCAAGGCAATGAAAGCCAAAGAACGCACAAGCCTCGAACGGGTAAAGATGCCGGAACAGGATCCCGATGTAAGAAACAAAAACAGCATTGAAGTAAACCTGGGGATAACGGAAGAGATGGCCGTTGCCGAATCGCATCGCTGCCTCGATTGCCCCGAGCCCACCTGTACCATCGGTTGTCCGGTAGGAATTAATATTCCCAAGTTTATCAAAAAGATTGAAACCAAAGATTTCCTCGGTGCAGCAGCAGTCATAAAAGAGACCAATGCACTGCCGGCTGTATGCGGCAGGGTTTGTCCGCAGGAAAAACAATGTGAATTGAGTTGCTTTTATACACAAAAATTGAACAAGCCACCCATAGCTATCGGTAACCTCGAACGTTTTGCCGCCGATTACGAACGCAACAGCGGTAAGATGTCCATTCCCGAAATTGCCGAGCCCAACGGCATAAAAGTAGCAGTAGTAGGTTCGGGACCTGCCGGACTGGCTGCTGCAGGCGATTTGGCAAAATTCGGATACGATGTTACCGTTTTTGAAGCATTGCACGAAATAGGCGGAGTTCTTAAATATGGAATCCCCGAATTCAGGTTGCCCAACGAAATAGTGGATGTGGAGATTGAAAACATGCGCAAAATGGGTGTTAAATTCCGCACCGATTTTATTGTAGGAAAAACCGCATCGTTCGAAGACCTCAGAGCTCAG
>JALVZH010000109.1 GCA_027022105.1 Bacteroidales bacterium
AGGGCATTGAATCTGAAAGACCTTATTAAGCACTATGTTGACCACCGTCATGAGGTGGTTATCCGCAGAACCAAATACCGTTTGAACGAAGCGGAAAAAAGAGCCCATATTCTGGAAGGCCTGATTATAGCAGTGGATAATATTGATGAAGTTATCAAGCTGATTCGTGCATCCAAAACTCCGGATGAAGCCAAAAAGGGTTTGATAGAGCGGTTTGAATTGAGCGAGATTCAGGCCCGGGCTATTCTTGATATGCGCCTCCAAAAGCTTACCGGACTTGAAATTGACAAGTTGAAAGCAGAATACGAAGAGGTACAGAAACTTATTGCCGAACTGAAAGAAATCCTTGCCAATGTTGACCTGCGAATGGAAATTATTAAGGATGAAATGCGGTATATTAAGGAAAAATATGGTGATGAGCGCCGTTCGCAAATTGTTTACACAGCCGACGATATAAGTCTGGAAGACATTATCCCCGATGAGCCTGTGGTTATTACCATTTCGCATATGGGATACATCAAACGTACACCGCTTACCGAATACCGGGTTCAAAACCGGGGTGGGAGAGGGGCCAAGGCAAGTACGGCCCGCGACGAGGATTTTCTGGAACACCTTTTTATAGCCACCAATCACAATTATATGCTCTTTTTTACCGAGCAGGGCAAGGTATTCTGGTTGCGTGTTTATGAAATTCCCGAAGGAACAAAAACTTCCAAAGGAAGAGCCATCCAGAATCTGATTCAGATTAGCCCCGATGATACGGTGAAAGCATACATTAATGTGAAGAATCTCAATGATGAAGAGTATATTAATAACAATTACATCATTCTGGCTACCAAAAAAGGTGTTATAAAAAAGACATCACTGGAAGCTTACTCGCGCCCGAGACAAAACGGCATTAACGCCATTACCGTAAGGGAAGGAGATGAGTTGCTGGCTGCACGGCTGACCAACGGCAACAGCGATGTTTTGCTTGCATTGCGGTCGGGCAGAGCCATTCGTTTCCACGAATCGAAAGTAAGACCCATGGGAAGAACCGCTGCAGGTGTACGGGGAATAACCCTTGCCGATGAGTCGGACCAGGTAGTGGGTATGATTTGCGTTGAAAACGGAGATTACGACATCTTGGTGGTTTCGGAAAAAGGATATGGAAAACGTTCCAAATTAGATGATTATCGTATTACCAACAGGGGAGGCAAAGGTGTTAAAACATTGAATATCACCGATAAAACAGGAAAGCTGATAGCCATTAAAAACGTTACGGACAAAGATGATTTGATGATTATTAACAAATCGGGAATCGCCATAAGGCTTTCGGTTGATTCATTGCGTGTAATGGGACGTGCAACACAAGGTGTTCGTCTGATAAAACTGGGCGAGGGAGACGAAATCGCCGCTGTTGCCAAAGTTGAAATTGATGAGGAAACCGAAAAAGAGATTACGGAAAATGATAATATTCAGGCTTCCGAATCTCAGGAAAACAACACTGAACAGGCTGATAATGATTAGCCTGTATGATTGTTTCTAAAAAGAACAGGATTTTATTAAGAAAGAAAATAAATAAAAAGTTCATTTACGGTATTATTTTTGAAAAGATACCTTTGCAAACAATTTAAATTATTGACAAATGAAAAAAATTGCAATTATTTTAAGCATCGGATTTCTGAGCCTTTCATTGGGTAGTTATGCACAAAAAAGTGCCAGAACCAGTGCTTACATGTATCTCCAGAAAGGGCAGCTCGACAAAGCAAAAGTGGAGATAGACAAAGCTGCCAAACACGAAAAAACAATGAATGATCCCAAAACCTGGTTGTACAGGGGTATGGTATATTATCAAATTGCAACCTCTCCGCTGCCGGCATATCAAAAACTGGATACCAATGCAGCTATGGTTGCCCTGGAATCGTTGGAAAAAGCAAAGAAATTTGATGTAAAAGGTAAATATACCGACGATATTATGCTGAATTTGAATAATTTAACAAATGTTTTTTACAGAGATGGGGCAGACGGTTTTAACGAGAAGAATTACGACAAATCCATTAATGCATTTCAAAATGCAATGAGAGTAGCCGAGGATGCCGGAAGATTTGACACCGTAGCCGCTTTCAACGTTGGTATGAGTGCCGTATTGGCCAACAAACCCGATATTGCTACAAAATATCTTAAGGAATGCATTGATAAAAACTTTGCCGACCCCAGGGTTTTCATGTTTTATGAGCGTTCGTTAAAGCAGCTTGGTGACACAACGGCTGCAGCCGAAGCCTTGAAACAGGGAAGGGAACTTTTCCCCGATAACCTGAAGTTATTGCTTGAAGAGGCCCAGTTATATCTTGAAAAAGGAGAATCACATAAATTGATTGCCAGCTTGAAACAAGCTATTGAAAAAGATCTTGAAAATCCTGCCAATGCTAACTTTTATTTCCTCATTGGAAAAAGTTACGACGACCTTGGGAGTGCCGATTCAGCAGAAATGTTTTATAAAAAAGCGCTTGAAACAAAACCCGATTTTTTTGAAGCTTATTACAATATAGGAGCTATTTATGTAAATAAAGCCTCCGAACTCCAGGAAAAAGCAAATGAATTGCCGTTGGAGGAAACTGAAAAATACAACAAACTAAATGATGAAGCAAATGAGAATTTGCAAAAAGCGCTGCCTTGGTTAGAAAAATCATTGGAATTACATCCCGATGATCAGCCTACATTGAGAGCTTTAAAAGAGGCCGACGCAAGGTTGAAGATGAATGAAAAATTGAAGGAATTAAACAATAAATAATTAATAAGAGGGAAGAAGGGAGTTTTTCTTCCCTCTTATTTTAAAATGATTATTTAACATAATATATATTATAGGTCTTTTCCTTATTTCCTTATATCTGATTATCGAGCATTTAAAAACTGCCAAAATTGCTTTTAAAGGATAATATTCCGAATAATTTTACTTTTTTTGCCTAACTGTAAATGGGTTGCTGTTAATTGAGTAGCGACCTTTTACAACAGCATCCGTTTTAAATCCTGACTATTTTGTTCTTAATAGCAAAAATTACGGCTTCTATCATGTTTTTAGAATTGGTTTTCTGTACGATGGCGGCCCTGTGTTTTTCTACCGTACGATCGCTGATAAAAAGTGTTTTGGCAATTTCGCTGCTCGATTTCCCTTTGCAAACCTCTGCCAGCACCTGTTTCTCTCTTTCTGAAAGATCAACCTGAACATCCATTGTTTCATGCTGCCTGTCGGTAAATATATTGGAAAGCTTTTCAACCAAATCGCTGGAAATAAGATTGTAATCCTGCGAAAAAAGCTCAATGGCTTTGCCTAGCTCCTGCAGTTCATCGCTGCTCAATTCAACATCGCGCAGTGAGTAACTATCACCGCTAAGATTAACAACAGAACCAACGATACAATCCCTGCCCTTGTAGTAAGAATAGCCGGCTGTTAGTTTTAGCAAAATAGTTTTCTTAAATTTATCTTTTGCATTAAACTCCAGTGAAAATTCTTTTTGCTTTAGGGCTATACAATCGGAAAGGGCTTTTTCAACACGATTTTTATCATCGTCAACGGCAAGCTCCAAAAATGAGGTTTCAAGCATTTCAATCTGGCTGTAGCCAAAGTACAGGGCAAGGTTTCTGTTAACTTCGATAAATTTGTTTTTCTGGCATACAAATGCACCGTG
>JALVZH010000110.1 GCA_027022105.1 Bacteroidales bacterium
GTTTAGAGGTGTGGGTTGGAAGCCCATGAAACCAGATTCCCACTCCGCCTAAGGCGGATCGGAATTGGGACTGAGGAGGGAATTGATCAGCCTGCGGCGGACACGTGTCAGATATCCGACATCAGATGTTAGAATTTAGAACGGAACAGCGGTAGGGATGGAAGCGGCAGCCCGGAGGGATGCGGCTGATTGAGGCTTGCGGGGGCAGAGCGACAGGGGAGCTACTGCCGCCGCATTAGCCGAAACAGCCGCAGACCGAGGACTATAGCGGACAGCCCGCCCGACCGCCCTAATAATCATTAAATCAGGAATTAACTCGATATGCAAATCGGAATTTGAAATTTAATTCAAGATAATTTTTTTTACATTCGTTCTTTTTTGTAACTTTGTTACCGAATAAAAATCTCTAATGTTTAATTTAATTTTTTATCCTATGAAACAATTTACACGCTTCTTTTCAGTAGTGCTTGTGCTGGTATTTGCCACGGGCATTGCTTTTTCGCAAAATCATATGCGATGGCAGACAAAAGCGCAGGTTTTGGGTTTGAAACAAGGTAAAGTGAAGCATTACCAGCCCAGACAAACCATGAATGTTCTCAGTACACCTCTTCTTACGGAGGGATTTGATCAGGAAGGTGTTTTTCCTCCAACCGATTGGTCTGTTACCGTTACCAATGCCAATAATACCTGGATGCAGGGTAATCCCGAAGGGCATGATTTTAATCAGATTGATCCCAACAGTTTATATTCTGCATTATGCCCCTGGGTTGCCGAAGATCAGGATGAATGGCTGATAACTCCGGTTATTGATGCAGCAGGAGAAACTCCTGTTACTTTGGACTGGTATGCCGGCGTTAGCGGCCCCTGGTTGACAGCAGCTACTTTGAAATGTTTGATTTCCACAGACAACGGAACTACATGGACCGAGTTGTGGAATGCTGCCGACGAAATTGACCCGGGTGCCGATTGGGCCTGGAATGAAGTTTCCATCGACCTCAGCGCCTATGCATCAACTCCTTTCCAAATTGCATGGCAATATGTAGGTAACGACGGTGACCTTGCCGGTGTTGACGGAGTTTCTGTAACTTCGGGTTATGAATATCTTTTTCAGGACGATTTTGAAAGCTATAATGTAGGTGATTATCTGGCTCTTAATTCCGACACATGGACAACATGGTCAAATGCTCCCGGAACTTCGGAAGATGCCTTTGTGGTTGACGAGCAGTCGAGCAGCCCCACTAAATCGGTAGAGGTTGAAGGCAGCACCGACCTTATTCTTCCCATGGGTAACAAAACATCGGGACGTTATCAGATTAATATGAAATATTATGTAGTAAGCGGGATGGGTGCTTATTTCAATATTCAGCACTTTGAACAACCGGGTATCGAGTGGGCTTACGAAGTTTACTTCGGTGCTACCGGTGACGGTTATATGAATGCTGCCGGAAACCAGTCGGCTTTCTTTACCTATAATCATGATGAATGGCTCAACCTGAAAAGCGTTATCGATTTGGACCTCGACTCGGCATGGTTCTACCTTAACGACCAATTGGTTTATACCTGGCAGTTCAGCCTTCAGGCCGATGGTACACCCGGCACAAAACAGTTGGGTGGTATGGACGTGTTTGCCGGTGCTCCCCAAGGCGAAACACCGCATTATTACATGGATGATGTTGAGTACATCGTTCTTGACCCGGGTATAACAAACCCGATTATCAATGTTGATAACTCGGCTATCTCCGCTACTTTGGATGAGGGTACCTCTACATCTACCACCTTCTCAATGGGTAACGACGGACAGGAAGATTTGAATTATCAGATTGTGGTTACCTATCCGCAATCGAACAAGGCGCTCAATCACGAACCTGCCGGAATTCATGCTTCCAAAGAGACTCTGAAAAATATTCAAAAGGCTTCGGCAATTCAAAAACCGGCTGCTAATCCGTCCAATCGCGATGCGGTACTGCATTATGATGGTGATCCTTTTACTGCTATTGGAACATCCGTTGATTATGAGTGGCGTGTAGCCGCAAAATTCCCTTCCGAAATGGTTCAACCTTATATCGGTATGGAAATCAGTTCGGTGGATATCTTTACCAACGATCCGGGTAATGCATTTAAATTGCAGATTTACGGAATGGGTTCGTACAATACACCCGGTCCCGGTACTTTGCTGGTTGAGCAGGACTTTACTGCTACTCCCGGCGACTGGACTACCGTTGTGCTTGACAATCCGGTTTATGTTGACGGACAAGACTTGTGGGTTGGTTACTGGGTATCGGCACCCGGAGGAACCTTTGTTCCCGGTTGTGACGATGGAACAAATTATAACACGGATGCTGACTGGATGTCGGCAGGACCCGGTTGGGGACACCTTGGCGATAATCCCGATTTGATGTACAACTGGAACATCAGGGCCAACCTTACCGGTGATCCCATTGTTCAGTGGTTGTCAACCGATCCTACGGAAGGAACATTGCAACAGGACGAATACATTGATGTAACCGTTACCATGGACGCTACCAACCTGACATCGGCTATTTATACCGGAAAACTGAATATCAGAAACAACGACCCGGACAATGAGCTCGTTACAATTACGGTTATGATTAATGTTACCGTTGGTGTAAATGAACATGGTGAAAAAGAGTACGTTGTTATGTACCCCAACCCTGCAAACGACTATCTGAATATCGGTTCCAACGGTGAAATTCAGCAGATAACCATTGTAAATTCCGTCGGACAAATTGTTTTTGACGAAACGATGAATACAGAAAAGAGAATTGTCAATATTTCGGACTTTACAAAAGGAGTATATTTTGTAACCGTTAAAACCAATCATGGGTTAACAACACAAAAGATTGTTGTTGAGTAAGTAAGAGTTTGATTATTTTAAGCCTCCGTCAATTAAGACGGGGGCTTTTTTATTTAAAAATGAATAACAATAATTCATACCGTCTGTTCAGGAAATTGTCGCTTGACGGTTTGCGGGAAAACTACCATGCTCCTGTTATTGTTGCCGAGCAGTTGCAATCGCCTGAAAATATCGGTGCCATACTGAGGCTTGCCGGAAATGTGGCGGCACGGAAAGTGATTTTTCTTTACAATTCACCTCCCGGTTACAAGCGATACAAGATAAACAAACATGCATCGGGAGCGGCGGAAAAGGTGCAATGGGAATATCTGTCCTATGAAAAACTGGAAGAGGAATTACCCGATGGTTACCATTGGGTTGCCATTGAAACTACCCCCGATGCTGAAAATATTTACAATGCGCGTTTACCTGGGAAAGTTGTGTTTTTTGTGGGTAACGAACGGTATGGCTTGTCGGATAAATTATTGAAATTAATGGATAAACGTTATTTTATTCCTGTGCCGGGAACTGTTTCTTCGCTAAACGTGAGTCAGGCACTTTCGGTGGCGCTGTTTGAATGGTTGCGGCAGCAATTGTTTGCAGGCGGGTAAACCCTTCAGGTGGAATGCCGGCAGATGGGGTTGGCTCCTGAAGGGTTGAAAATACCGATAATATCCTTTTATGCATTTTTTCCAATTCAACATACGGTACGGACATCATTCGGGGATTCATCGGGCGCGCGTGCCCTTTGGCTTACCTTTTGGCGCCCTCTGAATTATGGGGTGTAATGTAGTGTTTATTGGTTAGCCACCCCTCTTGCTTATTGAATACTTGTCCGCCGCAGGCTGACTGAACATTGCTGATTACTTATTTACAGTCTTTTAGGCTTTGTTTTCGACCTTTCAGGTCTCCACCCACCTATCCAACGGCGACCTGAAAGGCCATTTTCCGCAAGGCCTATGGCGACCTGAAAAATTTAGGCAACTCACACTACTAACCCCTCATAATTCAGAGGCATCTCCAGGTTGGCCAAAGAGGAAAGAATGCCGAAGAATCTCCCCTTGTGCTTCTTCTTCAATTGAAGTCACATAAAGAATAACATTTCGGAGATTCATCAGACGCGCTTGTAAACCTGACGGATTGAACGCTGACTCGTGGGTAAGGCCTCCGTCAGATTGAAAAAAATTATGAAATTATGGTAATACATTAAAGCCTGTTTTGTTATGTTCCAATCCGCCTCAGACGGCGCCCTCTGAATTGTCGGGTGTAGAGTATGTTGGTTTACCACCCCACTTGCTCATTGAGCACTTGTCCGCCTCAGGCTGATTGAGCGTTGCTTATTGCTCATTTTCAATTCATTCTTAAATCCATATTTCTTAATTCTTCAATAAATCTGCAATCGGAAATCGTTAATCGGTGTTCGTTATTCATTTTTCCTTCCCAATTTTACTTTTCTCCGGGTTCGACCTTTCAGGTCTCCACCCGCATACCCCACCGCGACCTAAAAGGTCATTTTCCGCAAGACCTGTGGCGACCTGAAAAGTTTAGGCAACTCACACTACTAAACCCTCATAATTCAGACCCGCCTTAGGCGGGGAAGAATCTCTCCTCGTGCTTCTTTTCCAATATTAATAACGTACAGGATAACATTTCGGGGATTCATCGGGCACGCCAACGCTTTGGCCTGCCTGTCAGAGCTCTCTGAATTATGGGGTGCAGTGTAGTGTTTATTGGTTAGCCACCCCTCTTGCTTATTGAATACTTGTCCGCCGCAGGCTGACTGAACATTGCTGATTACTTATTTACAGTCTTTTAGGATTTGTTTTCGACCTTTCAGGTCTCCACCCACCTACCCAACGGCGACCTGAAAGGTCACTCCGATCAGCCCCTCTGAACTATTAAACCTTCAATCTTCTGCAATCAATCGATTCGCATTCTTTAACTTTTCGGGGCTTCCCAAATCGAACCACCGGGAATTTTTATCGGCATAACCCGAAATCTTATGTTTTTTTGCAATGGCAAGCCAGGCGTCAATAATGGAAAAACACCCGGTATAAGGTATCAGAGGAATAAATTCGGGTCTGCACATCCAAATTCCGCTGTAAGCATACTCTTTTGTTCCTGTTCTGTTATTCCCGCTGATTTTTATCTCTCCCGTTTTGCTGTTTTTCCAACCTGTGAGTTGCATTCTGCTGTCGAACAAGAGTTTCCGGCTGCTGCGCCTCTCTTTTACAACCAGTCCGGCAACGGCATTTGATTTTTGGAACCATTGTGCAAAAACCTTTAAATCCAGGTCTGTCCAAATGTCCACATTGTGAATCAAAACCGGTTCCGTTCCCTGAAAAAACGAAGCCGCTTTTAAAACGGCACCACCCGTATCCAACAGTTCGTTTCTTTCGTCGGAAAATGTAATGTCAATACCGAAATTGTTGTTTTCTTTTACGAAATCTATAATTTGCTCTCCAAAATGGTGAATGTTGATTAACAAACAGTTGTATCCTGAATTTTTTAATTTTACAATAAGGTTTTCAATCATCGGCTTTCCGTTGAACCGTACCAGCGCTTTGGGTTGCTTTTCGGTAAGCGACCCCATGCGTGTTCCTTTTCCTGCTGCCAGTATCATTGCCTTCATAGCTTATCCTGCTCCATATGCCGGACAACAACAAGAAGTTCCGGCCGGTTTTTAAGGTGTTTTTTCAATGCTTCGGCCATATAAACCGACCTGTGTTTTCCGCCGGTACAACCGAAATTTACCTGAAGACGGCTAAACCCCCTTTTCAGATAATTATTAATACTTTGATCAACAAGATTGAAAGTGTTCTTTTTAAAGTTATCAATCTCTTTAAATTGTTCCAGATACCTGACAACCTCGATGTCTTTTCCTGTAAAGTCTCTTAATTCGGCCAAACGCCCGGGATTGGGCAGAGCCCTGCAATCGAAAACAAAACCGCCGCCGTTGGCACTGAAATCATACGGAATTCCTCCTTTATTGTATGAGAAACTGTTGATTTCCACAGTCAGTCTTTCCGGTTCGACAGCGACAGGTTTATATTGTTCTTTACGTTTTATGAGATTTTCCAGAATTCTGTTTAATTCGGGTAAGTGTACGGTAAAATGCCGTTTGTCCAGTTGTGTTTCCAAAATGTTCAAAGCGGGGTAGATGCTTTCGAGAAAATGACCTTTGCGCTGGAAAAGCCCACGGAAGCCGTAAGCTCCCAAAACCTGCATCAAACGGAAAAAAACAAAATCGGAATAATATTTTTCGAAATCATCAACCGAATGGGGAAGTTTTTTATTCAGTTTTTCGATATAGTACCCGTAAAGCGATTCGCGAACCTCCTCCGGCAGGTTGGCTCCGGCCTGAAAAATAAGCGAAATGAGGTCGTATTGCAGCGGTCCTTTTCTCCCTCCCTGAAAATCGATGTACCAGTATTGGTCGTTGTGCATCATAATGTTTCTCGACTGGAAATCGCGGTACATAAAAAAGTTGCTGTCGGCTTGCAGCAGGGTTTCCGCAAAATTCCCGAAATCATCCTCTAATTTGTTTTCATCGAAAGTGATTTCGTTGGTCTTAACAAACGAATATTTAAAATAGTTAAGATCGAACATTACGGAACGTTTGTCAAAACCGGAAACAGGACGGGCATATTTCAGTGGAAATTCCTTAATACCATCTGTCTGAAAGCGTAACAAATCATCAACGGCTTTTTTGAACAGGTTGATAATCTCCGGGTTGTTAAGATGTTCTCTGTTTTCGTTTAGATAGCGGAAAAGCGTTACGTTGCCCAAATCCTGTAAAATAAGGTAGTGAAAATCATCGGTGGCGGTATAAATAACCGGAACCGGTAACCCTTTTGATAAAAAATGTTTTATAAAGTGAAAATGGGTTTCGTTTTCTTTATTATCAGGATTGTAAACCCCGATAAATGTATTCTTGTTTTCAGTTTTAATTCTGAAATATGCTCTTGCCGAACCCGATTGCGGCAGGGGAATTATTTCCTGTACCGTATGTCCGGTTCTTTTTATTAAATGTTTGAATATGTTGTTGTGTTCGTTCAATTTTCCGATGTCGTTTTTAAAAGAGCAAAGCTAAATAAAATCGGAAAAAAACCCATAAATTTGCAATTTATAAAATACTGAGGCATGAATTCGATTAAACTGGAACGGTTAACCAAATTGTATGGAAAGCAAAAAGCGCTGGATGATGTATCGCTGGAGATAAACGGTACCGGTGTAATCGGTCTGCTGGGGCCCAACGGTGCCGGAAAATCAACACTGATGCGGATTATCACTTCCTTTATTTCTCCCACATCGGGAACGGCTGTCATAAACGGATATGATGTCAGGGAGGAATCTTTAAAGGTAAGGAAGGAGGTGGGTTACCTGCCGGAGAATAATCCTTTATATACCGATTTGTATGTGCGAGAATACCTTGAAATGGTTTTGAAGATGTATCACGCAACGTTCCGTGTAAAAGAACGGGTAGATGAAATGATTGAACTTACGGGATTGAAACCGGAATACAAAAAAAAGATAGGAGAGCTTTCAAAAGGTTACAGGCAGCGCGTTGGATTGGCACAGGCATTGATTCATGACCCCAAGATACTTATTCTCGACGAGCCTACCTCAGGCCTCGACCCGAACCAGCTGGTGGATATCAGAAAAATCATCTCCGGTCTGGGAAAGGAAAAAACCGTTATCCTCTCAACACACATCATGCAGGAGGTTGAAGCGGTTTGCAACAGGGTTGTTATTATAAACAAAGGCAAAATAGCAGCCGATGATCCGGTGGAGAATCTGGGTTCCGTTCTGCAAGATAAAAACAGATATATTCTCGAGGTGAAGGAGGCAATTGATGAGTCGGTTTTGTTGACCATCGAAGGTGTTTCGGGTGTAATGGCCGAGGGCAAACGCTGGGTACTGGAATCGGAAAAGAGTGTTGATTTACGGGAGGAGATATTTCGTTTTGCAGTGGCAAACCGGTGGAATGTCCTTTCGCTGGTGAAAGAGGAAAAAAAGATGGAAGATATTTTTCATAGTTTAACGGAGTAATATTTATAATAGCTATGGAGGAAAAGAAAAACAATGTTCAGGTGCCTGAACGACAATATGTTGACATAAAAGAGGTACTTCGGCAAAAGAGTCCGAAACTGGCGAAATTCGTCCCCGGTTTTTTGCTGAACTATTTTAAAAATCATGTTATCCATCAGGATGAAATCAATGAGGTGATAAGGCTTTACGGTGACCGTTTGGGAGTTCCTTTTATAGACGGGACGCTGAATTACATGAATACAACGGTTAATATTATCGGAATGGAGAATATCCCCGGAACAGGCAGGTATATTATTGCATCGAACCATCCGTTGGGCGGATTGGACGGACTGGCACTAATGTGGGCAGTGCACAAGCGCAGACCCGATCTGATATTTCCGGTTAACGATATTTTGATGAACATAAAAAACCTTGAACCGCTTTTTATTCCCATCAACAAGCATGGTTCCAATGCACAGAACATAGGAATTATCAACGAAACATTCGAGTCGGACAGAATTGTCTGTTATTTCCCCGCCGGTTTGGTTTCGCGTAAGCAAAACGGTGTGATAAAAGATTTGGATTGGCAACCCACATTTATTACAAAAGCAAAAAGGTTTAAACGGGATATTATTCCCACTTTTATAAGCGGTAACAATTCAAAATTCTTCTACAACCTTGCCAACCTGCGTAAGAAATTAAACATTAAAGCCAATCTGGAAATGCTGTTTCTTGTGGATGAATTTTATAAACAGAAAAACAAAGAGATAAACATCACATTCGGCAAGCCTGTACCGTATCAAACTTTTGACAAAAGAATGAAAAAAGAGCAGTGGGCAAACAAACTGCGTGATTTTGTATATACATTACGGGATAATCCCGATGCTGAATTTTCGGTTAAATAACTTTTAATTTTAAAAGTTTATTTTTGCAACAATAAATATGTAAGATTATGGAAACGATCATTCCGGCTGTAAGTAAAGAGTTGCTTGAAAAGGAGCTGACCCCCGACAAGTTGCTCAGGCAGACAAACAACGGAAACAATGAGATTTATATTATAACTGCCGAAGACTCTCCCAATGTAATGGAGGAAATAGGCAGGCTCCGTGAAGTAACCTTCCGTGAAGCCGGCGGCGGTACCGGAAAAGCAACCGATATTGACGATTATGACCTTGGAGAGAATGCTTTTAAACAGATGATCGTATGGGATCCGAGGGATAAAGCCATTATCGGAGGATACCGGTTTATTCATTGCAAAAACGTAAAGGTAAAAGACGGGAAGGTCTATTCGCCCACTTCCAAACTTTTTGCCTATTCCGATAAATTTATCGAGGAGTATTTGCCCTATACCATTGAGCTGGGACGCTCATTTGTCCAGCCCGATTATCAGCCAACCTATAATTTAAGAAAAGGAATGTATGCGCTTGATAATCTGTGGGATGGAATCGGTGCTTTGATTATTGAAAATCCCGATATCAAGTATCTTTTCGGGAAAGTGACCATGTATCCCCATTTCGATACTTTTGCCCGCGATATGATACTCTATTTTCTGCACAAATATTTCCCCGACCCCGACCACCTGATATATCCGCGCAAACCTTTGGAAATAAAAACGGAAACAAAAATTCTGGAAAGTATTTTTGTGGGAGCCAATTACAAAGAGGACTATAAAATACTGGTACAAAGGGTGAGAAAGCTGGGAATGAATGTCCCGCCTCTTGTTAATGCTTATATGAATCTTTCATCTTCCATGAAAACCTTCGGAACTTCATTGAACCCTCATTTTGGAAATGTGGAAGAGACAGGAATTCTGGTTACCATAGACGATATCTATCATCATAAAAAAGAGCGTCACGTAGATACCTACCAACGCCCCGAGTGGAAATAATTTTAACATAAAATCCGGTCTGGGATATTTCAGCCGGCAAAACAGAAAACAGAAATGGAAATTTATAAATCCGAATTTGTAATAAGTTCGGCCAATGTATCGCAGTGCCCCAAACCCGACCGTCCCGAGTATGCTTTTATCGGACGCTCCAATGTGGGTAAATCATCGCTCATAAACAGCCTTGCAAAAAGAAAGAATCTTGCCAAAACATCGGGCAGTCCGGGTAAAACCATAACCATAAACCATTTTAATATTGATAACAAATGGTATCTGGTCGATTTGCCCGGTTACGGATATGCAAAACGCTCCAAAACCGAGCGGAAGAAATGGAACAGCATGGTGCAGCAATATGTTTTGATGCGCAGTAACCTCCTGTCGCTGTTTGTATTGGTGGATATAAGGCTGGAGCCGCAAAAAATCGACCTGGAATTTATCGACTGGTTGGGAATATCGGGTATTCCTTTTGTAATAACTTTTACCAAAGCTGATAAGCTGAGCGGGCCGGCAGCAGACAAAAACATTGCCGCATACAAAAGAAAACTGTCGGAAACATGGGAGGAATTGCCACCCGTCATTGTTACTTCTTCGGTAACGGGCCGGGGCAGGGAAGAATTGCTCGATTACATAGAAAAGACCAACAAGTTGTTTGAAGAAAAGCAGTAATGTTAATTGCTTTTTGAAATTCTGAGAAGTGAAATCTCAAGTTTGCCGCCTTCGGGCATTACGGTTATCCAGGTATTGTCTTCCGAGAACCATTTGTACTGGTTGCCCACTCTGATGATAAAATCGTGCTCTTCGTTGTCGGCAGGTGCAGTAACAACAAACCCTCCGTTTTTCCCGCCTTTTTCGCTTCCGTAGGCAAAAATTATTTTATACTCATCATTGGCCAGGTTTTTGGCTTTTACAAGGATATAATTGCTTTTTCTTACCTTTACGGGCAATGGCGGAAAAGTAACTTTTTTCGTTTCGCCTTTTTCGATGATTACCGGTGTGCTTATAACATCGGTAATGGCATTGTCTTCAATGAATTTAGTAATCCTGGCAATCATCTCTTCGGGATAGGTTTCGTCGGGTTTAATTTTATCTGCCCGCTGGTATGCTTTAATGGCGCGGTCATAAATTTTAGCTGCATAAAACTTATCGGCATCGGCAATGGCAAGGTTGTACTGTGTTTTGAGTTTTTTAATCTGTTCGTTAATGTACCTGTTGCATTCGTCTATTCCTGTCATGGGATCCGGTTCATCGGGCTTTATGCTCGAAGCTACCTTGTATTGGATGAGCGCTTCCGCGTAGTTTCTTTGTCCGAAAAGATTTTCCGCTTTTATCATGGCCTGAAGATAGCGCTGTTCTTTTTCTTTCTCCAGCTGTGCCAGTTTTTTGTCAATTTCTGCAATTTTACTTTTCGGGTATTGTTCGTCAGGCTTCATACCCAAAGCTTTTTGGTAGGTTACTTTTGCCAGATCATAATTTTTGTCTTTTAACAACCGGTCGGCATTACGGATGCTTTCGTCGTATGCCTGTTGCAGTTTTTTTGCTTTTTCAATCGAGGCTATGGTTTGTGTAACGCTGTTCTTCTGTTTTAGTGCATAGGCATCGTCGGGTTTGAGATTAAGTGCCTGAGTGTAAGTATCCAGTGCCTTTTCATATTCTTTAATCTTCAACAATGAATCGCCTCTTTTTACAGTGGCGTTAAAGAGTTTTTGAATGCGTTCTTTCTCGTTTCTGTCCTGAATCAGGCTGTCCATCTCCGCCATTTTCAGTTTGGGCAATGTGGCATCGGGTTTAAACGACAGTGCGTTTTCAAATGCTTTTTTTGCCTCCTCATACTTTTTTTCTTTTGCCAGCCGGGTGGCAAGGATAATCTGATTACCGTATTTTTCATCCATTATCCTCTGTTTTTCCAGATTGGCCAGAACGGTT
>JALVZH010000111.1 GCA_027022105.1 Bacteroidales bacterium
TCACAATTCAGAGCCATCTACTCAAAAAGCCTTGCGTGCCGGAATGGCGATGAATCTCCGTAGTCATTCGCGTTGAATTATTTACGTTATGTTATTGATTTGGAGACTCTTCGGAATCGCCTACCTTCTTTCCGACCCACACGATTCCTCTGAGTGGTGGGGGTTGGGGGTTGGAGGTTTTTATGCTTTCCCGAGTTTTTAGTAACTGTTTTTTCGTAACCTGTATTCCTATCCTCACAATTCAGAGCCATCTACTCAAAAAGCCTTGCGTGCCGGAATGGCGATGAATCTCCGTAGTCATTCGCGTTGAATTATTTACGTTATGTTATTGATTTGGAGACTCTTCGGAATCGCCTACCTTGTTTCCGACCCACATGATTCCTCTGAGTGGTGGGGGTTAGGCTTGAGGTTTTTATGCTTTCCGGAATTTTTTGGTAACTGCTTTTTCGTAATCCCAATCTCCATCTCCCTCATTCAGAGCCATCCACCCAAAAGGCATTGCGGGTCGGAATGGCGATGAATCTCCGTAGTCATTCGTGTTGAATCATTTACGTTATGTTATTGATTTGGAGACTCATCGGAATCGCCTGGCCATGGCCGGCCCGCACGATTCCTCTGAGTGGTGGGGATTGGGGGCTTGGGGTTTTTATACTACCCGAAGCTTTTGAGCATTGTTTTTCGTAACCTCTATATCTATCCTTACCATTCAGAGCCATCTACCCAAAAAGCCATGTGGGCCGGAATGGCGATGAATCTCCGTAGTCATTCGCGTTGAATTATTTACGTTATGTTGTTGATTTGGAGATTCTTCGGAATCGCCTACCTTGTTTCCGACCCACACGATTCCTCTGAGTGGTGGGGGTTGGGGGTTGAAGCCTATTATGCTTTCCGGAGTTAATGATTATCTTTTCACCACCCGTATCCTGGCATCCACAGCGGTTACGGTATCGGCTGTGCCGAGCAGCGGGTTCAAATCCATTTCGATAATCTCGGGTGCGGTTGTTGCCAGAGCCGAAAGCCGGATGATGATGTCGGCAAAGGTGTCGCGGTTAATTCCTTCCTGTCCGCGGACACCTTCAATCATTTTGTAGCTTTTCAGTTGCTCCATTTCGCGTAAAACCTCTTCCTTTTCCAAAGGTGCCAGCAGCGACCTTACATCTTTCACTACCTCAATAAAAATACCGCCCATACCGAAAAGTACAAGGTGTCCGAATTTGTCCTCTTTTTTCAGTCCGGCAAACAGCTCGGTTCCGTTGAGCATGGGTTGTAGCAAAACGGCTGTGGCATCTTTTATTTTCATCATCCGTTCCATTTCGGAGAGGAGTGTTTCGTCGTCGGTAATATTCAGCGTTACACCCCCCACATCCGATTTGTGTACGGGGCCGATTACCTTCATAACCAACGGATAACCGACGGTTTTGGCTGCTTGCTTTAAGGAGTCTTTGTCTTGAACAACTACCTCTTTGGCACGGTTTATTCCGGCTGCATCAAGGATTTGCTGCACTTTTTCAGGATTGAGATAACCGTCAGTTGCATTGTCGATGATGTTTCTGATGGTATGGCTGTCAATTTCGGGCAGGGCTGGATTTTCCTTTGCCGGTGCCGGCGTGTGGAATACCCGTGTGAGTGCTTTTCCGAGCATCACCTCGTCGGGGAAAAACACATGTCCTTTCTTTACAAATTCCTCCACCTCGCGGCGGGCGGTCAGGATGGATGGCAGAACGGGAAAGATAGGCTTTTTGCTGTTCTTCATTTTGTTGTGCAGCACGTCATATACGTCAAAAATCTCAAATAAACCGGGCGTTCCGAAAATAACCACCATGGCGTCAATGTTATCAAACTTGTCGTTTACAGTGTCAATGATGATACCCAGCTGTTCCGCCGTTCCGGTAGCGAGAAAGTCGATGGGATTGGCCACCGATGAGCCGGGGAAGAGTTTCTCTTTCAGCTCGTCGGCATCTTTTCCCGATATGGCCGGCACTTTCAATCCGCCTTCCGAGAGAGCGTCGGTAAGCATTACGGCGGGGCCTCCGGCATGGGTGATGACGGCAATATTTTTTCCTTTGAGTTCGGGAAGCATAAAAACCGATGCCACGCTGATGAGGTCTTCGCGCCCGTAGCAACGTACGATGCCCGCTTTTTTGAAGAGTGCGTCAACAGCCACATCGGAGCTGGCAAGTGCTCCCGTGTGTGAGCTGGCAGCACGGCTTCCGGCTTCGGAAGTTCCGGCCTTAACAGCGGCAATACGACACCCTTTGGCAATGAGCGAGCGGGCATGTTTCAGCAACATCTTCGGTCTGTCAATCTTTTCAAGATAGAGCAGTTTGACTTTGGAATCGTGTTGCGGGTCGAAATTTTCGTCCATATGTTTCAAAACCTCTTCCACACCCATCTGTGCCGAATTGCCTACTGAATAGACATTGTTGAAGCGCAGCCCTTTGGGAATGCCGGCTTCCATGATAAAACATGCCGTGGCTCCCGAACCGCTGATAAAATCGCAACCTTCGGGGTCGAGTTCGGGAATGGGCATGGTGAATACGCCGTGATATTGCGGGGTTAATACTCCTACACAGTTCGGCCCGATGAGCGAGCCGTTTACTTTGTTTACCGCTGCAACCAGCTTATCTTCAAGGATTTTTCCTTCGGCACTCTCTTCGCTGAAGCCTGCGCTTAGCACAATGAAGGCGCGGGTATTTTTTTTCTGTGCCAGAAATTCCACTGTGTCGGGTGTGTATTTGGCGGCAATGGCCAGTATGGCGAGGTCGGTGTCGGGCAAATCTTCCGGATTTTTATAGCTTTTAACGCCTTGTACTATATCCTCTTTGGGGTTGAGAACGTAAAGCGCTCCCTTGAAATTTCCGTCAATGAGGTTTTTTAATACTTTTCCGCCGGGTTTGTGTATATCGTTTGAACCACCCACAACAACAATACTTTGCGGATGAGTAAGTTGTTTTGTAATCATGAAGCTGTAATTTTTAATAAATCAGACGCAAAATTAGAAATATTAGTCCCATACATAGGTATTGAGGGGTATTTATATTTTTTCTAAGTAGAGAAAGGAATGGATGTAATATTTGTGATGTAATATTTTTGATGTAATATTTTTGATGTGGTATTTTGGATGTAATATTTTTGATGTGATATGTTTGATGTAGGATTATGGATCAGCCAAGGGTAGTCACCTGTGATATTTTGGATGTATATTGGATATAACGGCCCCAATCGTTAATTGATTTATCCGGAATTAAAAAGGTTTCGGATAGTGAGGGGATTGTTTCTGAGGCTTTTACATATACTTGCAGTAGTGGTTTGGTTCGACCAGTTGGCGGTACTTGAGGATGACTAATTTAAAATCTTTCCAGACATCATGTTTTAGTGCCGGATTGCGCAATAATGCTGAGGGGTGATAGGTTGGCATAACGGGAATGTTGTTTTGCCACATAAGCCATTTTCCCCTCTCCCGTGTAATTCGCCGGTCACTGCCAAACAATGCTTTAAGTGCAGTTGCTCCCAATGTAACAACTATTGAAGGTTGAACGATCTCAATTTGTTTTATTAAATAGGGGAGACACGCTGCCTGTTCTTCGGGTGTGGGAGTCCGGTTTCCCGGCGGACGGCATTTGACAATATTGGAAATATATATCTCTTTT
>JALVZH010000112.1 GCA_027022105.1 Bacteroidales bacterium
TTCTTTTTATTTCCGATATCACTGCCCGTAAAAAAGCGGAAGAGGGGTTGAATAAACTGAATAAATCTCTGGAAGAAAGAATCAGGGAAAAGGTGGAGCACCTGAAACAGCAGCAGCAGCTTTTAGTTCAGAAGTCGAAACTGGAATCAATGGGCGAGCTCTCTGCCGGTCTGGCGCACGAAATAAACCAGCCGCTGCTCTCATTGTCCATGGGGCTTGAGAATATATTGTTAAACTTCAATGAGGATAAGCCACCGGAAAAGCAGTACATTCAAAATAAAATGGATCTTTTGTTTAAAGACATTGAGCGGATAAATCAAATTATTCAGCACGTACGGCTGTTTTCGAGAGAACAGGGATTTGCCAAGCAAGAGAAAGTGGTTGTAAATGAAGTGGTTAAAAATGCGCTTTCAATGATGCAGGTGCAAATGGAAAACCACAACATCAACATAGAAATAAACCTTTCGCAAGAGGAGTTGTCTGTTTCAGGAAACCAATTCCGGTTGGAACAGGTGATATTGAACCTGCTTTCAAATGCCAAATATGCTGTTGAACAACGTGAAAAATCGGTACATGATCCCGGATTTATAAAAATAATAGGCATTACAACTCTTTATTATAAAGATAAAAATAAAGTTCATATTGTGGTTCAGGATAATGGCGTTGGAATTGCAAAAGATGTGCTTCCGAATATTTTCAATCCGTTCTTTACAACCAAAAAAGAAAAAGAGGGAACAGGTCTGGGATTGTCTATTTCGTACGGAATTATCAGGGAAATGGGGGGTGAAATATTTGTGGAGAGCACGGAAAACGAACTGACAACATTTACATTGGAATTACCGAAAGCTGATAATAAAGTTGGTTAAAATTATGGTTATGACAAAAATGATGAACATTCTGGTTGTAGATGACGAACAACGTGTAGTAGAAGAAATTACCGAGTTTTTAAAAGGAAGAGGGTACCAAGTGTTCAGCACAACCAATCCCGGTGACGTTCAGGAAATACTGGACAAAAACAATATTGACATTGTTATACTGGATATTAAAATGCCGGGCATAGACGGATTAACGTTACTGCAAACAATCAAGAAAAAGACCCCGAAAACGGAAGTGATTATGATTTCGGGACACGGTGACATGGATACCGTAATAGAAGCCATGCGTCTCGGAGCCAGCGATTATTTCAGGAAACCATTCCGTTTGATGGATATAAACAGCGCTATTACCCGGACAAAACGGTTTATTACACTCAACAACGAACTGGAAAAAACGAAAGAGAATATTGACTTTCTTTCGAGAAAATTGCTTGAAAATATCGGAGCGCAGTTGGTGGGCAACAGCGAGAGCCTGAAAAAGATGGTGGCTATGATGTCGAAGGTGGCGCAAACGGACAATACCTCGGTGCTGATTCTGGGTGAAAGCGGTACCGGAAAAGAGCTGGTGGCTCACGGGATTCATTACCTCTCACGTCGCAGCAAAAACACCTTTTATTCGGTCAATTGTTCCGCCATTCCCGAATCGCTGTTCGAGAGCGAGTTCTTCGGACATAAAAAAGGAGCGTTTACCGGTGCTCTGTCGGATAAGGAGGGCTGGTTCGAAATAGCACATAAAGGTACCCTGTTTTTGGATGAAATAAGCGATATGCCGCTGGAGCAGCAGGCCAAACTTTTGCGTGTGCTGGAAGAGAGGAAGGTAAGCAAGGTGGGGTCGCGGCAAAGTCAAAAGGTTGACGTAAGGGTTATTGCCGCATCCAATAAGGATTTGAAAAAACTGGCCGAAGAGAACAAGTTCCGACTCGACCTGTTTCACCGCTTGAGCATCTTTGTTATTGAAATCCCACCGCTGCGGGAACGGAAAGAGGATATTCCGCTGCTGCTCGAACACTATACAAACCTTTACTGCAAACAGATGGATAAACCCAACCTTAAAATTCATCCCGAGGTAGTGCAGCGGTTAATGAATTATCATTTTCCGGGAAACATCCGTGAGTTAAGGAATTTTGTGGAAAGAGCCGTGATACTTTGCGACGGCAATGAGCTTACTCCCGAGCATTTTCAGATAATGCAACAGGAACAACCGGCCCAACCTTCCGGCGAAGGAAAAACTGCCGCACATAATTCCACAGCATCCATGGAATATGAAACCTATAATCTTGAAGAAAACGAAAAAAGATTAATTCGAAAAGTACTGGAAATAACTGGAAACCAAAAGACAAAAGCAGCACAAATGCTGGGTATTACCTGGCAGGCACTGAACCGGAGGATTAAAAGATTCGGACTGTAGCAGGATTTTGGATGTGGTATTTTGGATGTGATATTTTTGATCAGCCTAAGGCAGACACGTGTGGTATTTTGGATGTTTTATGTTTGATGTTCTAATGTTCAGAGGTTTAAAGGTTTCAGGTTAACGTAGGGCTATATAAAAGTTGACCTTTCTGGTCGCCGTGGGCTTGCGGCTGGAGACCTGACCTTTTGGGTCGCGGCAAGCCTTGTGGGGGGAGACCCGAAAGGTCGAATTCGGGGAAAGATGAACTTGGGAAAGAATATCGAACACTGAATATCGATTTCAGATTTATTGAAGAATGGGGAATTATTAGAATTAAGAATGAATTGAAAATGAGCAATCAGCCAAAGGCGGACAAGTGCTCAACGCTCAACGCTCAATGAGCAAGTGTGGGGAGGGATTACACACATACTCTTTACCCGGCAATTCAGAGGGTGCTGACAGGTTGGATATAGGGAAGGCGCGCCCGAAGAATCCCCGAATGTTTTCCATACCGTATTTTGAATTGGTAAAAAAGGTGCAGTGCACCGAAATATTATTAGCACCGTACGCAGCTTTGCGAAGTGCGGTGCGGAAATGAATTAAAGTCAGGTTTTGGCGGGTTCTGAGTTAGCCGACAGGAAAGCCTGTGGGAAGGGGCTAACGAAGAATCTGCAATGGATTTAACCACATTTATGTTGATTTGAGGCAAAATGTTTATAATAAGATAAATGTTAAGGCAAAAATCGTGACAAAACCGGTGAAGGAATTAATTGAATTCAGGTTTTGTGTTAATTTTATTGCAGAATTTTTCTCAACCTGACGGAGTCCATCCCGCAAATCGGCGTTCAATCCGTCAGGTTTGCGTGCGCTCCCGATGAATCCCCGGATGCTATCCTGTACGTTATTTTATTGCAAAACAGATTAAAGGGGAGATAACCGTACATATTCTTAAACTACCCGCTGCTACACCTTCCCCGCAAAAACAACATTCCTCGAAGGTTTACGAATGGTTATTTTATCCGATACGGGGAATATTTTTTCAAAATCCTTTTCAAAACGTGCAGTACGAACTTTGGATTCGTAATCGAAGAGAAGCCGGTTGTAATAAACACTACCGTTGGGATTCAACAACTGTTTTATTTTTTCCAAAAATTCAGGAGAATCGAATGTTTCGGGAATCTTGTGGTCGAGAAACAGGTCAACGGCAATCAGGTCGAAATGCTCTTTGCAGCCGGCAACCCATTTTTCCGCATCATCAATTACGATTTTCATTTTGCCCGATTCTTCCAATCCGAAATACTCTTTTGCCAACCTGATTACTTCGGGATCTATTTCCACACCCGTAATTTCACATTTGCATTTTAGC
>JALVZH010000113.1:0-1919 GCA_027022105.1 Bacteroidales bacterium
TATGATTCCCGTTTTGGTGGTTTACCCTAAAATGGAGTTCGAATCCATTTTGACAACCATCGGATTTAAAAGGTTTACCGAAAAAGAGTTGCTCGACAGGGTGAACGTGCTGGCCGCAAAATTTAAAAACGGAAAAACATCGGTTGATACGGCCAAAATGCACCATTGGATAATGGGACAACTTCGTAAACCGGCCACAGGCAACATCGACCTGACCAGGCTGAGTAAAAAAGTAATGTCGTTGATTGAAAACATGAAATAGAATGGACAAAGATATTTTTCAGGGTTACAAAGGCGATGCCCTCGATATTTTAAAAAAATACCACACCCGCGTATGGGGAACGGCAAAAATAGAAACGACCCGTGGAAATTTTGAAGGTACGGTATTGCCAAGGGCAGAGAACGACGATGACAAACACATTGTTTTGAAGATTGCCACCGGATACAACATCGGCATTGACATCCGTACCATAAAAAAGATGAAAGAGACGGGATACAAAAAAGCCAATTATAAAATTCCGGAAAAGGAGTTCCCCTACACCAAAGGATTGCCGAGGGTAAAACTGTTCGGTACCGGAGGCACCATTGCTTCGCGCCTCGATTACCGTACCGGTGCCGTAATTCCGGCATTTTCGCCCGGCGAGTTGTATGGTGCCGTGCCCGAGCTGGCCGACATCTGCAATTTGGAAACCGAAAAGGTATTTGCCGTTTTCAGCGAGAACATGGGCCCGAAGCAATATATTGCACTGGCCAAAGCCATCGGCAAAGAGATAGAAAAGGGAGTTGACGGAATTGTAATCGGCCATGGTACCGACACCCTGCACCATACCGGCGCCGCATTGACGTTTATGTGCCAAAACCTGCCCGTTCCCGTGGTGCTGGTGGGTTCGCAGCGCTCGTCGGACCGCCCCAGTTCCGATGCCGCCCTCAATCTGATGCACGCCATGAAAGCAGCCGGCCATTCCGATATTGCCGAAGTGATGGTTTGTATGTTCGGGCCCACTTCCGACGAATACGGACTGCTGCACAAAGGAACCCGCGTGCGAAAAATGCACTCGTCGTACCGTTCCACTTTCAGAACCATTGGCGATACGCCGCTGGCACGCATCAGCAGAAAAGAGATTGTTCCCATAAAAAAGAACTACAACAAACGCAGAAAAGACAAGGATGTTAAGATACTTCCCTATTTCAGCGAAGATGTTACCATGCTCTATTACTATCCGGCAATGAAACCCGATGTGCTGGATGCCATGATAGACGAGGGATACAGGGGAATTATTTTTGTGGGAACAGGTCTGGGACACGTGAACAAGGAGCTCTACCCGGCCATTGAGCGGGCGCAGGCCAAAGGTATCCACATGTACATGACCCTGCAAACCATTTGGGGATATGTGCATATGTTTGTTTACGACACGGGGCGCGATATGATGGCAAGAGGAATTATCCCCGCCGGAAACATGCTGCCCGAAGTGGCCTGGGTAAAACTAAGCTGGATATTGGGACAAACCGACGACCCGGCAAAGGTAAAAGAGATGATGCTTACACCGGTAAACGACGAAATAACATTGCGCGAGCCTTACAACGGTTATCTGGTATATCAGGGAGGAGTTCCCGAAGTGGAAGAGTTTATTAAAAAAGTGCATAAATAAAAGGCCGGAAAAGCCGAAATTAATTTTTAATCATTTGAAGTTGTTTAAAGTTAACATAATGAAAATGAATATAAAATATTGGAAACCAGAAAATGAATTCCATTATTCCCCTCCTTGGAGGGGGAGGGGTGGGTTTATAAAAAAAGACATTCACTTTTCTGGTTTCCAATATTTTATATTACAACTGTTTTATCAAATTTTAAACAAGTTCAATTTTTAATCATTCTATTATAACTTTATGTTTATAGAAATAAACAAATAGTATTAATT
>JALVZH010000113.1:1929-11604 GCA_027022105.1 Bacteroidales bacterium
GTATTAATTTTACCGTCTGATAAATTACTTGAAAAATGAAAAAAATCGCATTGCTTTATTGGGGAAAAGGTGGCAGTACCGAAAAGGTAGCTCATCTTGTTTATGATCAGTTCTATCCGGAAATGATTGATATCTTCGATCTGGAAAGTTTCAACATAAAAGACCTGGATAAATATGAAACGCTTATCCTCGGTGCCGCTACCATAGGTGCCGACTATTGGGAAGAAGCATCGGCCAATAATCTTTGGAACAGGTTTTTCAGAGATTTGGAAAATATTGATTTATCGGGCAAAACCGTTGCATTCTTCGGTCTGGGCGACCAGGTTCTTTATCCCGACCACTTTGTTGACGGTCTCGGTTTGTTCCAAAAAGAGCTGAGCAAAACCAATGCAAAAATCATCGGGCAATGGCCTGTTGAGGGTTACGACTTCACCGATTCCGAAGGGGTTAAAGACGGTATGTTTTACGGCCTGGCCGTTGACGAAAACAATCAGTGGGACATGACCGAAGAACGTGTAAAAAAATGGACTGATCAACTGAAAAAAGAGTTGGGTTATTAAAAACCTTTTTTAATTGACCTGTAAAAGCCTGTTTTTGATTCCGTTTCGGATTAAAAGCAGGCTTTTTTTATGATTAGATTATATGATTAATAAAGAAGTTTACGGACATCTGCTTTCGGGCGACACGGTTTACCAATATCATTTATCGAACAAAAACGGGCTTACGGTGTCGGTGATAAATTACGATGCAATTATTACCCGCATTATTACGCCGGATAAAAACAGAACGCCGGAAGATATTGTTTTGGGATTCGATACGCTGGATAAGTATCTTGAAAATCCGCCCTACTTCGGTGCCGTTATCGGACGTTCGACCAACAGAACCGGTAACGGACAAGTTAAAATAAAAGGAAAAACGGTTCGGCTTTCTTTAAACAGAGACGGATTCCATCAGCATGGCGGATTTTCGGGATTTGATAAAAAGCTGTGGAAAACGGAAGATGTTTCGGATGGGGAGAGCCCCTCTGTAACATTTTCTCTGTTCAGTCCCGACGGTGACGAGGGTTATCCCGGAAACCTCAAAGTAACCGTAAAATATTCGCTGACAAATGACAACAGGTTTGTTTTGGAATATTCCGCCGAAACCGATAAAACCACCGTTGTAAACCTTACCAACCACAGCTATTTTAACCTGAAAGGCGAAGGGAAAGGTGATGTGTACGGCCATATTGTTCAATGTATTTCAAAGGAATATACGCTTTTGGACGCTGAAACATTAATACCTACCGGTGAAACAGCCCCTGTAACAGCCACACCGTACGATTTTACAAAGCCCGTTGCCATTGGCGAACGCATCCGTGAAATTCCACCCGGATACGATATAAATTTTGTGTTACCGGATGACAACTCTTTGACCCAAAGAATGATGCGGATTTACGAACCCGAAAGCGGGAGGGTGTTGGATGTATTTACCAACCAACCCGGAATACAATTTTACACGGGAAATTATCTCGAAGGCATCAAAGGAAAAAATGGCCATCAATACGACAACCATCATGCTTTTTGCGTGGAAACACAGGGATATCCCGATGCCCCCAACCACCCTGAATTTCGTAGCACCCTGCTTGAACCCGGTGAAAAATATTACCACAAAACAATTTTTGCTTTCGGCATGGAGAAAACGGTTTCCGCTGCATTTCTTCTTTAAAAACCGCTATCTTTGAACAGAGATAGAAACATTGCTATGGATAACAATATTGAAGAAAAGCTGGAACAAAGGGGCATTAAACCTACTGCCATGCGTATTTTGGTTTACGATGTGCTTCACAGGCAAAAGAAAGCCGTAAGCCTTGTGGAAATTGAAAACCAAATGAAGCATGTTGACCGTTCTACCGTTTTCAGGACGTTGAAAACATTTCAGGATCACCTGCTTATCCACAGCGTGGACGACGGATCGGGAGCGGTAAAATATGCCCTTTGCGACGACGATTGTACCTGTACCATCGACGACCAACATATTCATTTCCTGTGCACTGTTTGCGGCCAGACTTACTGTCTGAAAGATCTGCCCATTCCACATTTGGATCTGCCCGAAGGCTTTACTTTTGAGAGTGCCAACTTTGTTGTAAAAGGGATTTGCGCCGAATGCAAACGGTAAATTTTATTACTGATTTTTTAAAATATCCGTTAACCGGTTTATAAAGTATAATTTATAAAAAGGAAAGAATTGTTCGTTTTATAAAGTATAGTTTATAAAATTGCTATATTTGCCTTGTTTATAAAGTATAATTAATAAAAATGCATTATGGTTCATAATAAAAAATATATAGAAAGACCTCTTTACATCAAAAAAGCGCTGAAATATGTTGATAAGAACCTTATCAAAATAATTACCGGACAACGACGAACCGGGAAAAGTTATATTATGATTCAAATAATGGATCAAATTTTAAAGAAAAACCCAAATGCAAATATTGTATATGTAGATAAAGAGTTGATGAAATTCGACTTTATCAAAACGGCTGCTGACATTGAGAATTATTTTATTGCAAACAGAAAGAAGGACTCAAAAAACTATCTTTTTATTGATGAAGTTCAAGAGATACAGGAATTTGAAAAAGCTTTAAGAAGTTTACTCAACCAAAATATTGTTGATATATGGTGTACGGGAAGTAATGCTGAAATTTTATCGGGAGAGTTAGCTGACAAGTTGAGCGGCAGATACATAGAAATTCACATTCATAGTTTAAGTTATAATGAGTTTTTAACATTTCACGGTTTGGATAATAACAATGATAATTTGTTTAAGTATTTAGAGTACGGAGGGTTACCGGGTCTTATAAATTTATCATTTGATGAAGATGTTATTTTCGATTATTTAAAGATTGTAAATGACACTATTTTGCTTAAAGATATAATAAAAAGGCATCGGATTCGTAATGTTGCAATGTTGGAAAACCTTATAAAATTTATTGCAGATAATACCGGAAGCTTGTTTTCGGCAAACAGTATTAGTAAATACCTTAAAGCACAAGGTCAAAACATATCGGTTGCCGTTATAAACAATTACATTTCATATATTGTTGATTCATTTTACATTATAAAAGTAAAACGAACCGATTTGCAAGGAAAAAGAATATTTGAAAATAATGATAAGTATTATTTCGAAGATTTGGGTTTGAGAAATGCCTGGGTCGGTTACCAACCCATGCACATTAATAAACTTATTGAAAATGTTGTTTTAAAGCATTTGGTAGTTTATGATTATAAAGTTTCGGTGGGGAATTTGAGGGGAAAGGAAATCGATTTCATTGCTGAAAAATCCGGAAATAAGATTTACGTTCAATGTGCATATTTACTTCCCGACGAAAAAACACGTGAAAGGGAATTCGGCAACCTGCAAAAAATTTCCGATAATTACAGGAAAATGGTCGTAAGTTTGGACGAACCGGCAGGAGGAAACATTGATGGAATTGAACACCGGCATTTAAGAGATTTTTTGAATTCTTCCATTTAGACCTTTCCGAAGGCTTTACCTTCTAACTAAAGCGCTAACTTTGTTGTAAAAGGGGTCTGTTCCCATTGCCGGAAGAAATGAGAACAGACCTGTTTGTCTATTTTGGCCGGGTATCATATTTAATAAACAGCCAAAATATACACAATAAACCTTATTTTGGCTGAATATAATAAACAATACACAGCCATTTTAATCATAATAATTATAATTTTGGCTAAATATAATTTTATATAATCAGCCAAATAACAAATATATTTTATATCTTTGGCTCGTTAAACAATTAAATAGTCAGCCAAAACAGAAAGGGAATCTCTTATGAAATACAATACCGATATCATAGGAAGGGTTGAAGAACAAAACGTTTTGCAAAGCGCATTAAAATCACCCGACCCCGAATTTATTGCGGTTTACGGCAGACGGCGTGTCGGCAAAACCTTTTTGGTCAGCAATTTTTTTAAGAACCTGATTTGTTTTGAAATTACGGGCATACACAATGCCGACAAAAACGAACAACTTGAAAACTTTTCAATAGCCTTGGGAAAAGCCATGGGGTTAGGCATCCGTCCGCAACAACCCTCTTCGTGGTTTGAAGCGTTCCGGCAACTGGAACAGTATCTTTCATCAATACCTTCCGGAAAAAACGGGAGAAAAAAGGTGGTATTTATTGATGAGTTACCCTGGCTTAACACCCCGAAATCGGGATTCTTATCCGGACTGGAACATTTTTGGAATTCCTGGGGATCAAAGCAAAAAGACTTTATACTAATCGTTTGCGGCTCGGCTGCTTCGTGGATGATTCAGAATGTTGTAAAATCGAAAGGAGGGCTTCACAACAGGATTACACGCCGGATACGCCTTTTACCTTTTACTTTAAGAGAAACGGAATTGTTCCTAAAAAGCAGAGGAATAAAATTAACCCGGTTTCAAATTACGGAACTCTATATGGCAATAGGCGGTATTCCGCATTACCTGAAACAAGTGGAAAAAGGATTATCGGCAAATCAGATTATCGATAAACTTTGTTTTTCCAAAACCGGATTGTTGTACGACGAATTTGACAATCTGTTTTCATCCTTATTCGACAACAGCAACCGGCATCTGAAAGTTATCAAGGCTCTGGCAAAAGAGAGAAAAGGAATGACCAGGAACGAAATATTGCAAAAAACGGGTCTGCCTACCGGCGGGACTTTCAGCCGGGTTATCGACGAACTTGAAGAGTCGGGATTTATACAGTCTTATGTTCCTTTCGGTAAAAAAACCAATGAAGCTCTTTTTTGGTTGTCGGACGAATATACCCTGTTTTACCTTTTGTGGATAGCACCGTTGGGTAAAAAAAATGCCGGCAACAATTACTGGCTCAACAGAACCGGCTCACCAAAGCGTAAGGCCTGGACGGGATATGCTTTTGAGCGGGTTTGTATCAAACATATTTCTAAAATCAAAGAAGGTCTGGGTATTACCGGTGTTGAAACCACAGAAGCACCTTGGAGATACATTCCGAAAAAAGGAGATACCACACCGGGCGCACAAATAGATTTATTAATCGACCGGAAAGATCAAACCATTAACCTTTGCGAAATGAAATTTTCGGAAAGCGAATTTTCAATAACAAAAAAATATGCGGAAGAGCTGCGCCGTAAAACCGATACCTTTCGTAAGGTTACCAAAACCAAAAAGAACATTTTCATTACCATGATTACCCCGTTCGGCGTAAGCAAAAATCAATATTACCACCAATTGGTTCAGAGCAGCCTGATATTGGAGCAACTGTTTTAAGATTATTTCCGATACACTTCCCCTCAACCTTTGCAATCCGGTTGCATTGTTTTTACATCTATCTTTGTACAATTATTTGAAACAACATCAATGCGAAAGAAAGCGGAAAATATACGATTGGTTTTTGTCTGGATAACGGGCTTATTCCTGTTGTCTCACGGAATTATTCCGCATCACCACCATTTCGATTCCGTTTACGACCACCGTCAGCAGTCAAACCAACAGGAAGAAGACAATCCTTTGCATTGTCATGCTTTTAACCACCTGGTGCCGGAAAAAACAACCGGCCATAATGTTAATATACTTCCTGTTGCTGTTGTTGATAGTGATTATTGTTTCGATTCTATTAATGAACCCGGAAATATTTTTCAGGATTATTTTGTAAAAATTTTTGTTTATAAATATCCTTACCTTAAACATTCACCAACCCGGGGTTCACCGCTTTTTTCATAAAATTTCCGTTCAGGTTTAAACGGGTACTCTTAAAGCGGTACATACATCTATGTACTTGTTTTATTTCAATTATTTAATTGGTAAACAATAGTTTACACAGGATTTTCATATCAATTCTTAAAAATATGATTAACAAAATAATAGCATTTTCCATCAGGAATAAATTCATTGTAAGTCTGCTTTTGCTGGCTTTAATCGGGGTGGGCGTTCAATCCATGCTTACCATCAACCTCGGTTCGGTGCCCGACATCACCAACAATCAGGTACAGGTAATCACCGTTTCGCCCAACCTTGCCACCGAAGACATTGAACAGTTTGTAACCTATCCGGTAGAGCTTGAAATGGCCAATCTGCCCGGGATAGAAGAGATTAGATCGGTTTCCCGGTTCGGTCTGTCGGTGGTTACCATAGTATTTAAAGACAATATGGGTACTTATCTGCCCCGTCAGGTGGTTCAGGAAAAGCTGAATACGGTACGCGAAGAGATTCCGCAGCAATTCGGCGAGCCTTACATGGGGCCCATTACCACCGGACTGGGCGAAATTTTGCAATATACCATCAAAGCAAAACCCGGTTACGACACCGTTTATTCACTTCAGCAACTGCGAACCATACAGGATTGGATTGTAAAACGGCAACTGGCGCTTATTCCCGGTGTGGTAGAGGTAAACTCATTTGGAGGCATCATTAAACAGTATGAAATTGCACTGAGCCCGGAGAAACTGAATGCCATGAATGTTTCCATCGGTGAGGTTTTTGAAGCGTTGGAAAAGAACAATGTAAACACCGGAGGAGCCTACATTGAGAAAAACCATATGGCCAATTTCATACGGGGTGAGGGACTTGTACGGTCGCTGGATGATATCCGGAATATAGTTGTGCGGAACGAAAACGGAATCCCCATCCTGATTAACGATGTGGCCGAAAAGGTGCACTTCGGACACAGTGTCAGGTACGGTGCCGTTACCCGGGACGGCCATGAAGCGGTAGGTGGTATGGTTTTGATGTTGAAAGGTTCCAACCCCAATGAGGTAATACAAAATGTAAAAGAAAGAATCGAAAGCATTCAAAAATCCCTTCCCGAAGGACTTTACATCGATCCGTTTTTAGATCGAAGCGATTTAATACACAGAACCACATCCACGGTTACCAAAAATCTTATCGAAGGTTCGCTTATTGTAATTTTTGTGTTGGTACTGCTGCTCGGTAGTTTGCGCGGCGGATTAATTACCGCTTCCGTCATCCCGCTGTCGCTTCTGTTTGCCTTTATCCTTATGAAATTAACGGGTGTTTGGGCCAATCTGATGAGTCTGGGGGCCATCGACTTCGGAATTATTGTGGATGGTGCCGTAATTATTGTTGAAGGAACGGTCCATGAGATTGAAAAAAGAATAAAAGCGGGGAAAAGCAAATTCAGCAACAAGGATATGGATGAAGTGGCTTACAAGGCCTCGGCTACCATGATGAACTCTGCTTTTTTCGGACAGTTGATTATATTGATTGTGTTTACACCCATCCTGTTTTTAACAGGTGTTGAAGGCAAAATGTTCCAGCCTATGGCATATACTTTCGGGTTTGCCGTGCTGGGAGCTATTTTTCTGAGTCTGACTTATGTTCCCATGATATCGGCGGTGGTAATGAATCCCGCAAAAGACAAGAAAAGTCTGTTGGCAAAAACGGAAGCCGGACTGGAAAAAGTAAGTGCCGGCCTTATCCGCCGTATTCAAAAGCTGTATGATCCTTTTTTGAAAATTTCGTTGAACCATAAACTGTCGGTGCTGGCCATTGCTCTGCTTCTGTTTGCCGGTTCGTTGTATCTTTTTTCAAGAATGGGTGGCGAATTTATCCCGGGCTTAGATGAGGGAGATATTGCCATGCAGACATTTCTCAGGCCGGGAAGTTCACTTTCGGAAACCCTGAAACGGGAAAAAGAGGTTGAAAAACTGATCCTGGCCAAATTCCCGGAAGTAAAAACCATGATTGCACGCATTGGTGTTGCCGATATTCCCACCGACCCCATGGGATTTGATTATACCGACAGCTTTCTGATTCTTGAAAAAGACAAAAGCAAATGGGTTTCGGCAAAAACCAAAGAGGAGTTAATTGAAAAAATAAAGGAAGAGGTTTCCAAACTGCCGGGATTGAATTTTGCGTTCAGTCAGCCGGTGGAACTAAGGTTTAACGAACTGCTCACAGGCGTCAGGGAAGACGTAGCCGTAAAGATTTACGGTGAAGACCTTGATGTGCTGGCTCAAAAAGGGGAGGAGGCTGCAGCTATTATCAAAACCATCCGCGGTGCCGAGGATGTAACCATGGAACGCACTGCCGGATTACCGCAAATGACCGTGAGGTACGACCGCAGGAAAATAGCACAATACGGCCTCGACATCAGCAAGTTGAACATGTATGTTTCTTCCGCTTTTGCAGGAAACAAGGCGGGAGTTATTTTTGAAGGAGAGAAGCGTTTCGACCTCGTAATCCGCTTTGATAAAAACCACCGCAAAAGCATTGACGACTTGCGGAATCTGTATATCGATCTGCCCAACGGCAATCAGATACCCATAAAAGAGGTGGCCGACATCAGCTACCGTCCGGGACCCATGCAGATATCGCGCGACAACACCTACAGGCGTATTTATGTGGGGGTTAACGTACGAGACCGTGATGTGGAATCGCTGGTACATGAAATCCAGGAAAAATTAGACAAGCAGTTGAATCTGCCTTCGGGGTATTACATTACTTACGGAGGGGCTTTCGAGAACCTGCAGCGTGCCAAAGACCGTTTGGCAGTGGTTGTTCCCATTGCGCTGGGGCTTATTTTTATCCTGCTCTATTTTGCTTTGCACTCACTCTCGCAAACGGTAATGATTTATATGGCCGTACCCCTTGCCGCCATTGGCGGGGTTGTTACCCTTTGGTTGCGCAATATGCCATTCAGTATCTCTGCCGGAGTGGGATTTATTGTTCTGTTCGGTGTAGCGGTATTGAACGGGCTGGTGCTTATCAGCCGGTTTAACACATTGAAAGCCGAGGGTATTACCGACATCAAAGAGCGGATTTTCCGTGCTGCTCACGAACGGTTGCGCCCCATTTTGCTTACTGCCACCGCTGCCATGTTCGGGTTTTTACCTATGGCCATTTCGGGTTCGGCAGGTGCCGAAGTGCAGCGACCGCTGGCAACAGTAGTTATAGGCGGACTTTTTAGCGCTACCCTGCTCACACTTGTGGTAGTACCTGTACTTTATGCATTGACAGAGGAACGTGCCGCAAGAAGGAAACGCAACGGCAAATCATCAATTCCCGTGGTTGTAACTTTGATTTTGCTCTCTTTCGGTGCCATTACCCTGCCGCAACAGTTGCAGGCACAAACAGCAGATACTTTACCTGAAATTACTCTTAATGAAGCTGTTAAAAAGGCTGTGGCCAATTATCCTTCAATAAAAGCAGCACGACTTGAGATTAAAAGCAGGGAATCGCTTAAAAAGACTTCGTGGGATATCGGAAACACCGAAATTTCCACCGGAGCCGAAGAGTTGGGCAACAATACCCCCGACGGAGTATATAACCGTTTTACAATTACCCAGACATTCGATATTTTTGGTATTGGTGCCAAAAACAAAAGAGCCAATGCTGAAATTGAACTGTCAAAAACAGCACTCGACCTTACGGCACTTGATATTAAAAAAGAGGTAAGTGTTGACTGGGGAATTGCATACAGCACCCGGAGACAATACATTTTGTTCCGACAGTTGGATTCCATTTTTCAGAAATCGCTGCGGGCTGCAGGATTGCGTTATGAAACGGAAGCCATTTCACGTCTTGAATACCTGTCGGTTTCCAACAGGGCCAAACAAATCCGCATTCAAAAAGAAAATGCATACAGAGATTTCATTATTGCCTTGCGAAACCTGAACCGCTGGTTTGTATCCG
>JALVZH010000114.1:0-2762 GCA_027022105.1 Bacteroidales bacterium
AGTATCAAGAACGACCGGATGGGAATACAACAATCCGGAGAACGGTGGCTTTGAGGTAGCAAAAACAAAAGAACAGATTACCGGACCCGGTTTGGTTTTTATAGAGGGAGGTACCTTTACCATGGGAGCAACGGAAGAAAATCCTTTTACCGAATGGAACAACATGCCGCGCCGGGTTACCGTTAACAGTTTTTATATGGATCAGGCAGAGGTAAGCAACCTCGACTATCAGGAATATATTTTCTGGTTGAACAGGGTTTATGGCGAGGACTACCCTTCGGTAGTGCAAAAAGCCCTTCCCGATACGCTGGTTTGGCGCGAAAAACTGGCTTATAACGAGCCACTGGTTTCCACCTATTTCCGCCATCCCTCGTTCCACGATTATCCGGTGGTTGGGGTTACCTGGTTGCAGGCCAACGACTATGCTTCGTGGCGTACCGACAGGGTAAACGAACAACTGCTTATTGATGCAGGATACTTAGATTACGATCCCGACCAGAAAGACGAAAACAGTTTTAATACTGAAGCTTACCTGGCCGGACAGTATGAAGGTTTGGTTAAAGAGGGAAAAAAAGATTTAAATCCTAATGGTACAGGTGTCCGCAAAGTTCGTTTTGAGGATGGAATTCTTCTTCCGAAATACCGTCTTCCCACCGAAGCCGAGTGGGAATATGCCGCAGTCGGTTTGATTGGTAATACGCTTTACAACCGGGTGGTTGAAAGAAGAACTTACCCTTGGAACGGAGAAGGCCTGCGTACCGACGACAGAAAATATTACGGCAGTTTTGTGGCTAACTTTAAACGCGATGCCGGTGACTATATGGGTGTTGCCGGAAATCTGAACGATGGTGCCGCACTTCCTGCTCCGGTAATTTCCTACTGGCCCAACGATTACGGTCTCTATAATATGGCAGGAAACGTAAGTGAATGGACAGCCGATGTTTATCGTCCGCTTTCTCACATGGATGTTGCCGACATGAACCCTTATCGCGGTAATGTATTTAAAAATGTTAAGAAAGACATGGAAGGACACATTGCAGAAAAAGACTCTTTGGGACACCTGCAATACGTTCCCATTACCGATGAAGAGGCTGCCACAAGGAAAAATTACCGTACTGCCAACAACATCAACTATAAAGATGGTGATTACGAATCGGTACTCAGGGTGGACAGAGACTGGAATAATGTTTCCAAGGAAGAGATGCAAAACAGTACGAAAAACATGTATGAATATGCCAAAACTACCCTTATCAGCGATAAATCAAGAGTTGTAAAAGGTGGTAGCTGGCGCGATGGCCCGTACTGGTTAAGCCCCGGAACAAGAAGATATCTCGACGAAGATAAATCCGCTTCCTGGATTGGTTTCAGGTGTGCAATGGACCGCATGGGCAGCGCTGCCCCCGGCGTAAAATAGTTGAACAAAAATATCTATCTTTAAGGACTGTTTCGTTTGAGAGGCAGTCCTTTTTTTGTTCTAAACATAACGGATGACAGATGAGCGATTTACACAAAATATACAACCTTTATCTTAACAGCACGGGCATTAGTATCGACAGCCGGACAACCAAAAAAGGAAACCTGTTTGTTGCATTGCGGGGAGAAAATTTCGACGGAAACAAATATGCCGCAGATGCACTGGAAAAGGGAGCTGCAGTTGCCATTGTCGATAAAAAAGAGGTGGCAAAAGATAACCGGTTCATTGTTGTTACTGACACTCTGCACACCCTTCAGAAGTTGGCATCGCACCACCTCAAACAATTGAACATCCCGGTTCTTGCCATTACCGGAACCAACGGTAAAACCACAACAAAAGAGCTGGTGGCGGCAGTTCTCTCTTCTGCAAAAAACATTCATTACACAATAGGAAACCTGAACAACCATATAGGCGTACCGCTGACTATTCTGAGTACTCCCGAAAGTTCGGAGATGCTGGTATTGGAAATGGGCGCCAACCATCCGGGAGAAATAGCCGCCCTGTGCCGCATTGCTCCTCCCTACTACGGCCTGATAACCAATATAGGGAAAGCACACCTCGAAGGATTCGGAAGTTTTGAAGGGGTTCTTAAAACCAAAAAGGAGTTGTATGAGGCCGTGGCAGAAAAAGACGGATTACTGTTTGTAAATGCCGATGACCCGCTGTTGAGCTCACTGTCGGAAAACATAAAAAGATTTACTTACGGAAAAAAGAAAGCGGATGTAACGGCTTCTACGGACGAAAGCACACCGTACATTAAACTCCTTTGGAATAAAGACGGCAAAACAACTCCCATTGCCACACACCTTTACGGTGCTTATAACTTTTACAATGTATTGGCTGCCGTTGCAACAGGTGTTTATTTCGGTATCCCCGACGAAAAGATAGTACATGCAATAGAATCGTACATTCCGCAAAACAACCGGTCGCAAATTATTGATTCCCCAAAAAACCGTATAATACTGGATGCCTACAATGCAAATCCGGTGAGCATGTCGCTGGCATTGCAGTCGTTCGCCGAAAGTAATTTTCCCGACAAAATGATTGTTTTGGGAGATATGTTTGAACTGGGAGAAGCGGCACAAGAGGAACACGCAAAAATATTGAATCTGATTGAACAACTTGGTTTTAAAGATGTTGTCCTTGTTGGCGGTATCTTCTCATCATTGAAAGAATCTGCAAAGTTTCAGCACTTCGAAACAACAAACGAGGCTTGTGATTATTTAAAGAAAATAAAACCCGGGAACCGAACCATCCTTATTAAAGGTTCGCGGGGAATGCAACTGGA
>JALVZH010000114.1:2772-3600 GCA_027022105.1 Bacteroidales bacterium
CTGCCTCTGATGAAAGAGTACAAAGCCATCGGATTAATGTCGGGAAGCTCGCTGGACGGGCTGGATATAGCCTTTTGCCGGTTCGGGGAAGAAAACGGAATTTGGAAATATAGCATTGAACAGGTGGAAACAATACCTTACGATGCAGAGTGGAAATATATCTTAAAAAACATCCGTAATCATCCGGCTGAGGAATTAATATCATTGCATTACCGTTACGGATTGCTGCTGGGCAATGCCGTTTCTAAGTTCATAAGCAAACACAATCTTTCGCCTGATTTGATAGCTTCGCACGGACACACGGTTTTTCATAACCCTGATGCCGGTTATACCTTTCAATTGGGCGACGGGCAGGCCATAGCCGTAAAAACAGGCATCAAAACCGTTAGCGATTTCCGCATAAAAGATGTATTGCTTGGGGGACAGGGGGCACCGCTGGTTCCAATAGGCGACGAGTTGTTGTTTTCGCAATACGGCTATTGCCTTAACCTCGGCGGTATTGCAAACATTTCATTTAAAAAGAACGGCAAACGAACCGGCTTTGATGTTTGCCCCGCCAATCAATTATTGAACTACCTCAGCATGCAATTGGGTGAACCTTACGATAAAAACGGAAATTTTGCAAAGTTGGGCAAACTGAATAAACCGCTGTTCGACAGGTTAAACAGCGAGCCTTTTTACAAAAAATCTTTCCCGAAATCACTGAGCAACGAGTATGTTGAGGCTTCTTTTTTCAAAATACTTAATCAAACGGATATACCCGTCGAAGACAAACTTTACACTGTTGTAAAACACATTGCCTGTCAGGTAAACGGTATTATTGACCCT
>JALVZH010000115.1 GCA_027022105.1 Bacteroidales bacterium
AATATGCCCCACTGGGGAGTGACCTATTTTGCCATTCTTACCTTAGGAGCTGTTGCTGTACCGTTGCTTCCCGACTTCAGTACCAACGAAATTGTTAATATTTTGAATCATTCGGAATCGAAAGCTGTTTTTGTATCGAAGAACCTGCTTCCCAAACTGCCTGAAACGGGAATGGAATTCATCAATCAGGTTATTTCCATTGAAGACTTTCAAATATTGCGCGATTCTGAGGGGCACAATGTAAAATACGAAGAGGGGAAAAAGCCTTCGAAACAACATGAGGTACACGAAAACGACCTTGCCGTTATTATTTATACTTCAGGTACAACGGGAAAATCGAAAGGCGTGATGCTGTCGCACAGGAATATCGGTTTTAATGCTTTGCAGGCAGGTTCTGTTAAAGTGATTAAGCCGACCGATAAATTTCTTTCGGTGCTACCGTTGTCGCACACTTATGAAAATACCATAGGATTTATTCTTCCGCTGATAAACGGTGCTTCGGTTTATTATCTGACAAAAATTCCTTCACCATCAGTATTGCTTCCCGCCCTTCAGCAAATAAGGCCCACTGTTATGTTAACAGTACCGTTGATTATTGAGAAGATATTTTATTCGAAAATAAAACCGGCATTTACCAAGAGTAAAATAATGAGGGGGTTACATCGTTATACGCTTTCCCGAAAAATTTTATACAGGGCTGCCGGTAAAAAACTGATGAAGACCTTTGGGGGATATCTGGAGTTTTTCGGGATAGGAGGTGCAAAGCTCAATCCGGAAGTGGAGCAATTTCTCATAGAGGCAAAATTTCCTTATGCAGTGGGTTACGGGCTTACAGAGACAGCGCCACTGCTTGCCGGATTTGCACCGTTTACCGGTAAACTGCAGTCAACGGGCCCTGCACTAAAAGGTGTGGAGTTGCAAATCCACGACCCAGACCCTGAAACCGGTGAAGGTGAAATATGGGCAAGAGGTCCCAATGTAATGATGGGTTATTACAAAGAGCCGGATTTAACCCGGGAGGTAATTACCGAAGACGGCTGGTTTAGAACCGGTGATTTGGGAATTATTGATGACGACGGATACCTTTTTATAAGAGGTCGTTTGAAAAACGTGATTATCGGTCCCGCAGGAGAGAATATTTATCCCGAAGAGATAGAAGCCGTAATCAATACTTTTGAACATGTATTGGAATCAATTGTGGTGGAAGAAGAGGGGAAGCTGGTGGCCCTCGTGCATTTCGACAGGGAAGAGATACAAAAAAAATATGATGACTTAAAGGAAGGATTAATTGATATAGAATCGAAATGTGCAGAGATTGTTGAGAACCTTAAGAATTATATCAACGAGAAGGTGAGCAGGTTCTCGAAAGTTCATAAAGTGGTACCTCATCGTGAGGAGTTTGTTAAAACGGCCACCAAAAAGATAAAACGGTTTTTGTACACACGAAGAGAGAGTAAAAATGAGTTATAACGAACCCATGTTTAAGAACAGGGAATTGGACGGGAAGGTAATTGTGGTTACCGGAGGCGGCTCAGGACTTGGTAAATCGATGTCGAAATATTTTCTGGAACTGGGCGCCCGTGTGGTGATTACTTCCAGAAAAATGGAGCGGTTACATGCGACTACCGAAGAATTGGAAAGCGAAACCGGCGGAGAAGTGCTTCCGGTTCAGTGCGATGTAAGGATTTACGAACAGGTTGAGAATCTGCTCAAAGCGGTTTTAGACCGGTTTGGCAGGGCGGATATGTTGGTGAACAATGCGGCGGGAAATTTTATCAGTCCTACCGAGCGGCTTTCGGCCAATGCTTTCGATACCATTATCGACATTGTTCTAAAAGGAACAAAAAACTGCACGTTGGCATTCGGTAAACATTGGATTAAGGAAAAGCAGCCTGCTACAATATTAAACATTGTTACAACCTATGCTTGGACGGGAAGCGCCTTTGTGGTGCCCTCGGCTACTGCCAAAGCCGGAGTGCTGGCCATGACGCGCTCACTGGCGGTAGAATGGGCTAAGTATAAAATCAGAATCAATGCCATTGCACCGGGACCATTTCCTACAAAAGGTGCCTGGGACAGGCTGCTGCCCGGCGATTTGAAGGAGAAATTCGACATAAGAAAAAAGGTGCCCCTGAGACGGGTTGGCGAGCATCAGGAACTGGCCAATCTGGCAGCATACCTGCTTTCCGAATATTCGGCCTATATTAACGGCGAAGTGGTAACCATCGACGGTGGCGAGTGGTTGCAGGGAGCAGGCGAGTTTAATATGCTGGAGAAAATACCGCAGGAACTCTGGGATATGCTCGAAGCCATGATTAAAAGCAAAAAATAGTATTATTTATGAAGGTGTTTCATAATAGTAAACTATTGGTTCTCAGTGAAGAGAAAGCGAATCTGCAAGATGATTTCTTAGGGGTTTGCGTTAAGGACAGTGACGAGTTAAAGCGTTTTGTAAACCGCTGGTTAAGTCTTGACGAATACCGCGATGTAATGGTTTACGGATATGACCTCCGGAAACTTATTGATGATTTTAAATCTATGTTTACTTTTGTGGAAGCGGCAGGCGGAGTGGTACGGAATAACGAAGGCAAGGTTTTGTTTATCAGACGCTGGGATATGTGGGATTTGCCCAAAGGAAAAATGGAAAAAGGTGAAACGCCGGAACAGACCGCTATCAGGGAGGTGAAAGAGGAGACGGGAATAAAATCGTTGAAAATAATTGAAAAGCTGGCGGAATCGTACCATATTTATTACGACGAACCGCCCTGTTACCTGAAACGTTCGCATTGGTATGCCATGGAAACGAATAAAACCGAAATGCTTACACCGCAACTGGAAGAGGAGATAACCGATGTGGTGTGGTTGGATAAAAAGGAGTGTAAAAAGGCGTTCTCGGAAACGTATCGTACTTTAAGGGATGTATTGATGGAAAAGGTTTGTGATTTTTAATTATTGATGTAGTATTTTTTCATTATTTCAATCTAAACAAACTCAGCTTGTTATAAAGTAGTCTTCAT
This sequence comes from Bacteroidales bacterium, assembly GCA_027022105.1. Taxonomy (GTDB): domain Bacteria; phylum Bacteroidota; class Bacteroidia; order Bacteroidales; family F082; genus Sulfidibacterium. The sequence continues at coordinate 3,018 of JALVZH010000115.1, forward strand.
TAACTTTATTAATTTGCCGGTTATTATCAATTAAAAATTACCTGCAAATTATTCGGATGTATATCTTTGCATCATCTATGGTTGAGAAGAAATCGTTAAAGATTGCTGTCAATACGCGGTTACTGTTAAAAAACAGGCTGGAAGGTATCGGGTGGTTTATGTACGAATCGTTAAAACGTATTGTATTGAATCATCCGGAACACAGGTTTTATTTTCTTTTCGATAGAAATTATGACGAATCGTTTGTTTTTTCGGATAATGTGATTCCGAAAGTTGTCTATCCGCAGGCACGTCATCCTTTTTTGTATTATTTGTGGTTTGAACAATCGGTTCCGCGACTGCTCGATAAAATCCGTCCCGATGTTTTTGTTTCTCCCGATGCTTTCAACTCGTTGAAAAGCAGGCATAAAAGCCTGATAGTGGTACATGATCTGAATTTTGAACATCATCCCGAAATATTGCCCTGGCTTGAGCGGAAGTATTATTTGCACTATACTCCTTTGTTTGTCCGTAAGGCCGACAGGATTGCCACGGTTTCGGAATACTCGAAACAGGATATTGTTAACCAATATGGAATTAACCCTGCCCGGATTGATGTCACCTATAACGGTGCCAACGAACGGTTCAGGCCGCTGAGTGAAGAGGAAAAAATACGAACCAGAAAAAGATATACGGATGGTGACCGGTATTTTATCTTTGTGGGTGCTTTCAACAAGCGGAAAAACCTCGGAAACCTGATTTTGGCTTTCGATAAATTTAAAAAGGAAACCGGTTCCAAAATGAAACTTGTTTTGGTAGGTGAAAAGATGTTCAGGAGCGATAATATTGAGAAAATATTTCAGCGGTCGCAATTTAAAAAGGACATTGTATTTACCGGAAGGTTAGAGCCCGGTGAACTTTATATGGTAATGGGAGCTGCGGATGCGCTTACTTATGTATCTCTGTTCGAAGGGTTTGGGATTCCCATAGTGGAAGCCTTTTTTGCCGAGATACCTGTAATTACGTCCGATGTTACCTCCATGCCTGAAATAGCCGGTGATGCGGCATTGCTGGTCGATCCGCTGAATCCGGCGGATATTGCATCCGCCATGAAAAGATTGGAAAATGACGGTGCTTTGCGAAATGAACTTGTGGCAAAAGGCAAAATAAGAAGAAATCTTTTTAGCTGGGATAAAACAGCGGAAAAACTTTGGCGTTCAATCGAAAAAACAATATATGAATAAAAAATAATACTATGAATATATTATTGCTCGGTTCGGGCGGGCGCGAACATGCACTTGCATGGAAATTGGCCCAAAGCAAAAAAACAGAACATTTATACATTGCTCCGGGTAATGCCGGTACTTCTCAAACGGGAACAAATGTACCTGTGGATGTTACCGATTTTGATGCCATAAAAACATTTGTGGTTGAAAAAGAGGTGGATATGGTGGTGGTAGGGCCCGAACTGCCTTTGGTAAAAGGAATTAAAAATTATTTTAAGGAAAATAAAGTCCTTGATAATGTGTTGGTTGTAGGGCCTGACATGCAGGCGGCACAGTTGGAGGGTAGTAAGAGCTATGCAAAAGAATTTATGCAACGTCATAATATCCCTACGGCTCCGTACAGGAAATTTAATGAAGAAACCCTTGAAGAAGGCTATCGCTTTCTCGAAAAATTGCAGCCGCCTTATGTGCTTAAAGCCGACGGTTTGGCTGCCGGAAAAGGGGTGCTTATACTTGAAGATTTGCAGCAGGCCAAAGAAGAACTGACGCAAATGGTGAACGGAGCCAAATTCGGCGAGGCGGCATCCAATGTGGTTATCGAATCCTATTTGAAAGGTATTGAACTTTCGGCTTTTGCCCTGACCGACGGAAAAGATTACAAAATACTTCCCGTAGCAAAAGATTACAAAAGAATAGGGGAGGGCGATACGGGGCCGAATACCGGCGGCATGGGGTCGGTTTCACCGGTGCCATTTGCAACCGAAGAATTGATGAAAAAGATTGAAGAGAGGATTATCAAACCTACCGTGGAAGGGATAAAAGAGGAAAACCTCGATTATACCGGCTTCATCTTCTTCGGATTGATGATTGTTGACAACGACCCTTACGTTATCGAATACAATTGCCGCATGGGCGACCCCGAAGCGGAATCAATAATTCCGCGTATTAAATCTGACCTTGTGGAGCTTTTGGCGGCCACGGCCAATGGTACTCTGAGGCAAACAACCTTAGAAATTGATGAACGTTATGCCGCTTCGGTAATGCTGGTTTCGGGCGGATATCCCGGAAGTTACGAAAAAGGAAAAAAAATGGAAGGTATTGAGGGGGTAAACAACTGTATTTTGTTCCATGCAGGTACGGCACGCGATATTGATGACGGTTCGGTGAAAACAAGCGGCGGCAGGGTTATGGCTGTTACCGCTTATGGTAATACTATGGAAGAGGCGTTGCAAACAGCTTATGCCAATGTGGACCTGATTGGTTTTGAAGGAAAATATTACCGCAAAGACATCGGTTTCGACCTGAAAAATTAAATGATGCTCCGGTTTTTTAATTCGTCATACCTTTCAAGGCTTGTTGCACTTATTCTGATTGCGGTTGTTTTCTGGCTGCCTTCAATTTTGTTGCAATATTCCGCACTGAAACCGGATTATTTTTCACCGCTTTTTACTCTTTACCTGAACTTATTTGATTCATACGGGTTTATTCACCCTTATCTTTCGTTGTTGTTTGTGCTTGCTACCGCATTAATTGTTAATTACATTGCCGCCGGTTTCGGGTTTTCCATTCGTACTTCTTACCGTGCAGCTTTTATCTATATCCTCTTTTCGGCAGGACTTACCGATTTTACACGCATGAGCCCGATGATTTTTATCAACTTTATGCTGGCCCTATACACACTTTGGCTGATGCGTCTTCCTGCTGTGAAAGATGCAATGGTTTCTGCTGTTAACGGCGGTTTCATCATCGGATTAATGTCGCTCTTTTATCTGCCTGCCATGTGGTTGCTGGTTGTTCAGATAATAGCGCTTATGATTAACAGAATAACACGGTTTAAGGCATATCTTGCTACATTAATCAGTTTTTTACTACCTTTTGTCTATCTGTTTACCTATTATTATCTTACCGGTACTCTGCAAGAAAACATTGAGGTGATTCTGTCGCAAATATTTCATCTCAAAGTTCTGTTTCTGTTCCCCGGCGACGCTATTTCCAATATTATTCTCGGAGCTTTTCTGGTAATGGTTGTCATCGGGCTGTTCAGGGCATATTCCAATCTGTATCGCAGGAAAATTGCCAGAAGGCGAAATACGATGACCATTATTTACATGTTGTTGGTGCTCTTTTTTGTTATTCTGTTTTGCTCGAAAACATACCGCCCCGTGATGCTGCTGCTGGTACCCGGAACCCTTGCCGTTTCCGACTATCTGCGCTATATAAAAAGGGTGAAACTTGCCGATGTTGTTTTCGCTGTTCTGTTTTTTCTGGTGTTGTTCAATCAATATTTTCAACTCTATTATGCTGCTTAAAAGGTTTACCGAAAAAGCTATTGAAGCCGGTTGCGACGAAGCGGGACGCGGCTGTCTGGCCGGCCCTGTATTTGCCGCTGCCGTTATTCTTCCCGCTGATTTTGAAAATGATATGCTCAACGACTCAAAACAGTTAAGTGAGAAAAAAAGAGATGCGCTTCGCCGGATTATAGAAAAAAAGGCGTTGGCATGGGCGGTGGCTTCGGTATCACCGGAGGAAATAGATGATATCAATATCCTTAACGCTTCATTCCTCGCCATGCACCGGGCTGTTTCCAGACTGAAAATAAAACCGGAATTTCTGCTTATCGACGGTAACAGATTTAAACCCTATGAAAACATCCCGCACAAATGCATTGTAAAAGGCGACGGCAAATATCTTTCCATTGCCGCTGCATCCGTACTGGCCAAAACCCACCGTGACGAATACATGCAGAAAATACATGAGGATTTTCCGGCGTATGGCTGGAACAAAAACAAAGGCTATCCCACCAAACAACACAAAGAGGCCATTCTGAAAGCCGGATTGTCACCGCACCACCGCACCACCTTTAATTACCACATCCAACTGAAGCTAAACTTATAAAAAAAGCCCTGTGTTTTTGGTACACAAGGCCTTATGTTTAATCACATTTAAAGTAGTATAATTTTTCTACAAATGAATCACCTCGCCGTAGGCTGCTGCAACCGCTTCCATAATGGCTTCCGACATGGTGGGGTGGGGGTGAACCGATTTAATAATCTCATGTCCTGTGGTTTCCAACTTTCTGGCAACAACCACTTCGGCAATCATTTCCGTAACATTTTCACCAATCATATGGCAGCCAAGCCATTCGCCGTATTTGGCGTCGAAAATCACCTTTACAAAACCGTCCTTCTTTCCTGCAGCGCTTGCTTTCCCCGATGCCGTAAAGGGGAATTTTCCCACTTTGATTTCATAACCGGCCTCTTTGGCGGCTTTTTCGGTTAAGCCGACACTGGCAATTTCGGGGTTGGTGTAGGTACATGCAGGGATGTTGCCGTAATCAACGGGTTCTACATCCAAACCGGCAATTTTCTCAACACAGGTAATCCCTTCGTGAGAGGCGGTGTGCGCCAGAGCCGGGCCGTGGACAATATCGCCGATGGCGTAATAACCGGGAACGTTGGTTTCGTAAAAATCATTGACAACCACCTTGCCTTTTTCTGTTTTAATTCCGACCTCTTCAAGCCCGATGCCTTCAATGTTGGTGGTAATTCCCACTGCGCTCAGTACAACATCGGCTTCAACGGTAACCATTCCCTTTTTGGTTTTGATTTCCACCTTACACTTTTCACCCGAAGTGTCCACACTTTCTACCGACGACGAGGTCATTACATTCATTTTGGCCTTTTTAAAAGAACGGGCAAGCTGTTTTGAAACCTCTTCGTCTTCAAGGGGGACAACCGCAGGCAGAAATTCCACCAATGTTACCTCAACACCAAGGCTGTTAAAGAAGTAAGCAAATTCGGAACCGATGGCCCCCGAGCCCACAACAACCATCTTTTCGGGAAGTTTTTCCAGTGTTAGTGCCTGGCGGTAGCCGATAATTTTTTTGCCGTCCTGAGGCAGGTTGGGCAACTCTTTCGACCGTGCGCCGGTTGCAATAATAATATGGTCGGCTTCGTAAACGGTGGTTTTTCCCTCTTTATCGGTCACTTCCATTTTCTTTCCGGGAAGAACCTTTCCCGTTCCGGAAATCAAATCTATTTTATTCTTTTTAAAAAGGTACTGAACCCCTTTACTCATCCCATTGGCTACTTCCCGGCTTCTTTTTACCATGGCCTGAAGGTCGGGCTTTACATCACCCGAAATGGTAACACCGTAATCGGCGGCATGATTGGCATAATTGAGAACTTGTGCACTTTTCAGCAAGGCTTTGGTGGGAATACAGCCCCAGTTGAGGCAAATCCCGCCTATTTCGGCTTTTTCTACCACTGCCGTCTTTTTTCCCAGTTGTGCCGCACGAATGGCAGCCACGTATCCCCCCGGCCCGCTGCCGAGTACCAAAATATCATATTTCATTGTTTGCTAATATTTTTATTGTTAAGTCGCCGGCAAAAATAAGAAAAACAGACACTGCAAAAACAGAATTTAAGGAAATAATTTTATTTGATTCTAAATAAGGAGAGTTGTCTGTTTTGACCTGATTACCGGTGAAATATATTTTTTATTTGGGTGGCCGACCAGGCTTGCAGTTGCATGCCGAAAGGTATCACAATCTGCTGTTTGCTTGTAGTTCTCGTCGCAGTTTTCTGTAAAACTGACGGGCTGAACGCTGATTTGAGGATCGGCTCCAGTCAGGTTGAAAAAATAATCGGCATTCTTTCTCTGCTTTTCCTCTTCCCCCGGTCTCAATCTTTCAGGACTCCGCCCGCACGGCTAACCGCGACCTGAAAGGATATTCCAAGCCACTATACCGCGTCCCAATTGCGAGCCGCCTAAGGCGGATCAGAGTTAAACCAAGGAGAAAGAAGGCAGTTTTTTACTATAACCTGAAAACCGGAACATTCAAACTTTGAATATTTATACTCCTAATCACTCAATCGTCTTTACTACATAAAATATCAATAATACCACATTATAACATCCAAAATATTACATCCAAATGTTATTTCTTATTGTTTCGTTTATCCTTTTTCCTAATATCTTTCTTTTCCAACCGCTGGTTTTTGGTGTTAAAACCCATGGTGGACAGTGCGCCGCTGAGAATGCCTTTCCAAATGAAATTGACAAACGATTTACGCCTGTCGCGTTCAAACCAGATGATTCCTGTTTCCGTTTTTCCCAATAACCGCGGGTTGTTGGGGCGTATCATAATATTGTTTAGCATGAAATTGACAAAAGGTGCGGCAATGCCCTTGTAAGCCGTTGCTTTATCACGGTCGTAAAGCCTGAATTTCAGTTTTTTGTATTTGAAAATCATACGTCCTTTTATGAGCGTGTCATTACCGCTGGCAAAGGGTACCACTACATTTCCTTTTCCGCTTTTAATGGTAATACCCATTAAATTTTGCGTTACCGGGTTGAGCGTTGTCAGGTCGATATCGTTACTTTTTGCTTCCATCCAGAAGTTTTGTTCCGGATTATTGTTGTAAGGCATGGTAATGTTAATGCTGAAATCCGCTTTTCCCATTAACTTACTTTGAACATTCATTTTCAAAGCTCCGGCAGGAGAAAGGAGGCCGGGGATGTTGGTAACCGTACTAAAACCGGCATTGGTACCGGTGAATTTGACAATTCCCGGTGCCGACGATTTTTCGGAATATTCGCTGTAGGTAATATTGGCATTGTCTGCAGCTATCGTGTCGAAATAAAAAGGAACGGGAAGCGACCGGAGCCATTCCACAGGCATCATTTTAACCAGCTTTGGGTTCAACGGATAATGCTTGTCTCTTGTTATGTTTATTTCAGGGGAAAACGACAGAATGCTTTCCGCCTTAAATATTCCCTGATTCAGAAAGGAATCCAAATCAATCCTGTTAATAACGGTTTTGTCGGCGACAAAATAAACCCGGTCGGTCTGAAATCCGGCTTTTTGGAAAAATATCTTTTCATTGTAACGGGGCATAACAAAAAGCGTATCAATAGTTAATTTATGCTCCGGAAGCGAGAAGGTAAACGACCTGATTCCCATGTTGTACAAACTGTCGTCGCTTACTATGGCTTTTCCGTTTAAATCAACAAAAAACCGGTTGAAATAGTACGGCCTGCGGACAGAGGATGTTTCGGGTGTCCAAAGCAATGTATCGGCACTAATAAAAGTGTGTGTGAGAATCTCTTTTGTCGAATCTGCGTCAGGAATGATAATATTAAAATCTTTGCAATTAAATGTATTGATTTTAAACTGTTTGATTTTATTTCCGGAAGCAGTGGCAATTTTACGGAGCAATGAGTCTGAACCCGAAAAGGAGTTGTTCATGTGCAGGGTGGCCCGGCTTAATGTTATTGAGTCGGATGCGAAGGTATCATTGTTTTTCGAAAGTGCAGGTCGGTAAACTTTTGCATTGATACCCGTTACTTTAAACGGTGTTGTGGTCTGTTTGCTGTTATTATGAAATTCACCGCTGTAATAAATGGATTCGGCTGACAGAATTTTATCGTCGCGTGAATAAAAAACGGCTTTTGATGATAAAAATACCGGACTGTTTTTCATTAAATAGGAGAGGTTTTCTATTTGAAAATCAGTGTGATTGAAAATAGATTGAGCGCTACTGCTGTCGTTGCCGTTTTTCTTGAAATATGCGGCTTGTAAGCTGTCAATTACCCATTCGTCTTTTGCCGAAGCTTTGCATACATTGTTCAGGTTTATTATGGTTGTGTCAATAATTATCCCGGGTGAGGACCGGGAAAGAATACCATTGGAATTATTAAGAGTATCTGTTTGGGTTATAATCAGCGAATCACCGTAAACAAGCGCTTTCTGCCAGTGGAGCCTGGTTTTGCCGGGCTTACCGGTTATCAGGTGTTTTAACGTTACAGAGGTTAAATTACATTTGAATCTTTGCCCTTTGTAATTTGTTTTAATGTAAATCCGTTTGGCATACAGACTGCTGTCGGTATCGGTGTATTTTATGTTTCCGGCTTTAAAAGAAGATTGTGATTTTTTTAAATGAGAATTTTTCAATGTTATCTTCTTGCCGGTAGTGTTTAACCATGTTTCTATGAGGTTGTTATTTTGCAACAGATGAGATGCTTCCGCTTCCACGGCTGATGAAAATGAAATGGTGTCTTCGGCATTTGTCAGGGTAAAAGAAACTGCGCCATTGACGGCATGTAATTTACCGATAAAATAATAAAACGGATTTCGTTGTGCCGGTTTCTTATTTTTATGCACGATTATTGTGAGACGGGGACGATTTGTCAATAGTTCGTTGACGATAAG
>JALVZH010000116.1:0-6191 GCA_027022105.1 Bacteroidales bacterium
ATGGATTTCCCGATATCATTGTCCCATTGGGCTTCGTTCTGAACAACAACCAGTATTTCGCTGCTGTTTCCTATGGAACGGCTTTTCCCGCTTTTTTTTGCATCCTCTTTACAGGAGGTAAGTCCAGCCAGCATAAAGAGCATTATTCCCAAATAAAAAATGTGTTTTTTTACCATAATTTCTGTAATTTATAATAAGAACGGTATTGAAAGCGGTTTTCGTATGATTGAATACCTCTTAACTTATCAGGGCAACTTTAATCTTCTGTCCGGGGCGCAACCTGTGTGAATTGCGAATGTGATTTAATCGTTTGATTTGCTCAACAGTCACTCCGTCATATTCTTTGGCTATATCCCAAAGCGTATCTCCGCTTTTTACAATATGGATAAGGTATTTACCCTCTTTTTTCGTGCTGCTTTTTTTGGATTCCGGTTTATACACATACAGTTTTTGTCCCGGGTAAATGGTTGATTTTCTCAGGTTGTTCCACTCTTTCAGGTCGGTAATGGTACAATGGTATTTTTTGGCAATCAATCCCAGGTTTTCTCCCGACCTTACCGTATGAATACTTTTGTTTTTGGAACGTTTTACGGGTGTCTTTGAAGCGGATGCGGTATATCGCTCCGACCCGTGGGGATAAACAATTAGTTTTTGCCCGACATAAATCCTTGAACTTCTCAGATGGTTCCAACGTTTAAGCTGGCTTACATATACATGATATCTTCTGGCAATAAGTCCCAGATTTTCACCTCTTCGTACAATATGGATGCTTCTGCTCTTTGCTTTTTTTATCTCGGCCAGCAGTTTCTCCCTTTCCAGTCCTTTTTTTGTTTTATAGGCATAAAGTGCATGTTCGTTATTCAGAAAATCGGCAACAAAACTGCGTGGAATGCGAAGCCGGTATGTTTTTCCGTTTACGGCAGGAATAATGCCTTTTTTAAACTGCGGGTTTAAAAATTTCAGTTCCGCCAACGGAATACCGAGCATTTCATTCAATTGATCAAAAGCAAGAGGCTGATGTACCGTTACGGTATCTACGTCATAAAAGAAAAGGCCCGGGCGCATGGGATAAAGGTTGTGCTCTTTGTAATAATTCATAATGTAATTTACGGCAATAAATGCCGGAACATACCCTCTGGTTTCACGCGGCAGATAAGGCCATATAGCCCAGTAGTTTTTGGTTCCGCCGGCATACCTGATGGCACGGTTTACATTGCCGGCACCCGAATTATAGGCCGCCAGCACCAAAGACCAGTCGTTGTATATATCATACAGGTCGAGCAAATGCTTACAGGCTGCTTCCGTTGCTTTGTAAGGGTCGTATCGGTCGTCAACCAGCGAGGTTACTTTCAAACCATATACTTTTCCGGTTCCGTACATAAACTGCCACAATCCTTTTGCTCCTTTGTTGGAACCGGCGGCAGGATTCAACGCCGATTCTACCACAGCAAGGTATTTGATTTCCAGCGGGATATCATACTTATCAAGCTGTTCCTCTATCATGGGAAAATAGAGTTCCGAAAGCCCCAATACCTTTTCGGTAACTTTACGTTTTTTAACTGCATAAAGGTTGATAAAAGCTTTTACCTGTTTGTTGTAAGTCAGTTCGATAGGTGTCTCACTGTTAAGAAGAGCAATACGCTGTTCGTAAACTGAATCGGGATAAGAGGGAATTTCTCCCGGAGCAAATTTGCTGTTGGCAAAAGAGTTTGAATCAAGATAGAAAAAGCGGTCGTAATAAAACTTTACGGTGGTAAGACTGTCGAGAACCTGTATTGCCCTCGAATCTTTAATTAACAAATTTCCGTTATACGATACCGCTTCGGGCAATGTGCTCTGCAATGCCCAGAAACCGGTATCAAAAACAGGGTTTAACGTATCTTCCAGTCCGCTTATCCGGGTTAAATCAGCGGTAGATGTATCTTTTGCCATAAGAATGGAATCCGCCAGTGTTTTTAATGTATCGCCTTCTTTTATTACCGTGTCGGCCACAGGGGTATCCTGTGCTTTACAGGTTACCACACCTGTAATAAGCAACAATGCAAACAGTAACTTCTTCATTAATAACCTTTCCTTTTTTGAAACCACAGATATTTTCCGCAAAAGTACATGTAAAATATGTAAGAACTTATTATATCAATGTTTTTTTAAACCGGAAAATGTTAACTGTATTTCGAATATTAAATGTTAGTGCTTCTTTTGCTACCGGACTTTGGGTTTGTACCCGTTAATCCCGTAAAAAGCGATATACAGATAACTGAACACCGGAACAATGTAGGAAGCATGAACTCCGAACCTGTCGGCAACCATACCCATAATTACAGGCAAAACCGCACCCCCGAGAATCATCATCACCAGCAGCGAAGAACCCTGACCGGTATGTTTCCCCAAACCTGCAATGGCAAGCGTAAAGATATTGGACCACATAATGGAATTAAACAGTCCGATTGCAATGATTGACCACATGGCTACTGCTCCGCCGTTGAGTAAAGCGATAAACAGCAAAACGATGTTTACAAAGGCAAAAAGGAACAGTGTTCTTTGCGGAATGGATTTTCCCAATAGAAAAACGATGAGATTCAAGATAAGAAAAATCCCGTAGATATTAGCTTCTTTTAATCCGCTTGTAAAGATGATGACAACATACGCCAGCAGGGGTATGGCAATCATCAGCAGGTATTTAAGCGTTTTGTTTTTCATTTCGCTGAGGGATACGGCACCGAGAAACCGTCCGATCATCTGTCCGCCCCAGTAAAAAGCCACATAGGTACTGGCTGCTGCTGCGGTAAGATTACCGATATCGGGCAATTCCAGGAAATTAATCATCATGCTGCCGATGCTCACCTCGCCGCCCACATACAAAAAGATGGCAATCATTCCCAAAACCAGTTGGCGGTAGTGCAAAGCCCCCCACCCTTTTTCCATATTTTCCGAGGAGGTAAGGCGTGGTAACGGCATTTTGAAAATAAAAAAGGCAAGCAGTAAGAACAGGGCACTGAACACCAGGTAAGGAATTTTTACCGCATCGGAACCCTGCGCATTTTTAAAAAAAGTAAATATGAGGTATCCGCCTATCAGCGGGCCGATGGTAGTGCCCAAAGAATTGAATCCCTGTGCCAGATTAAGCCTTGCCGATGCCGACCGTTCGCTGCCCAAAACGGCAACATAGGGATTGGCTGCAATTTGCAACAGCGTAAATCCGATTCCCATTATAAAAAGCGCCCCGAGAAAAAAGCCGTACAGGTGAAATTGTGCTGCCGGGTAAAAGAGCAATGCCCCCAGAGCGGAAACGAGCAATCCGGCAATCAGGCTTTTTTTGTATCCCAGTCGCAAAATGGGATCACCCGAAGTAACGGAAACGATAAAATACACAACCGACCCGATAAAATAAGCTCCGAAAAACGAAAACTGTATCAGCATGGCTTGGGTGTGATTCAATGTAAAAGCATCTTTCAGGTAGGGAATTAAAATGTCGTTTAATACGGTCATAAATCCCCACATGAAAAACAGAAAAACCAAACTGATAAACGGCAGGGTATAATTATTCTTTTGTGTCATATTTTTTTACTTATCATTTAGAATTTCAACATATTCAAGGAGCAATTTCTTCTTTATCTCAGTCAGTGCAACTCATGTTATTTTTTATTATTCTCCGTTTCACAATATCTCTCCTTCACTCTTTCCTCCCTTTCATCCACTCAAAAACCCTGTAATGGTCACCATCCATCCCCAGTTTCTTGTAAACTTCGATGGCCTTATCATTGCTTTTGTCCACATACAAACGCAATCCCGCCACCTCTTTGTCGTCCATTGCCAGTGATTTAACATGGTTGTACAGCGATTTAAAAATACCTTTCCGGCGGTATTCAGGCAAAACGTAAACAGACTGTATCCACAGTACCCATTGGTTGCGCCAGTCGCTCCATTCGGTGGTAATCAGGAGCGAACCCGCAACCTTATCTTTCCATTGGGCTAAAAAGTATCTTCCTTTTTGCACATCCCGCAGCACATTGAGCACTCCTTCGCTAACCTGTTCTTTGTCTAATCTCACCTGTTCCGTTTCATAAGCCATCTCCATTTGAAAATGAACTATGATTTCGGCATCTTCCTCATGAGCATTTCTTATTTTAAGCATCTTTTTTTACTACTTTTGGCCTTTGATAATACAAAAATAGTATTTCTTTTATTCCCGGGGGTATGAGCGATTCGATAAAACATGAATGCGGCATAGCGTTTATAAGACTTTTAAAGCCGCTGGAATATTATTTCGGCAAGTACGGAAGTTCGATTTACGGGCTTCAAAAGTTGCATCTTCTGATGCAAAAGCAGCACAACCGGGGGCAGGATGGTGCCGGTATGGCCTGTGTTAAGTTCGATTTGCCCCCCGGTAAAAAATATATCGACCGTATCAGGTCAAACTCTTCAACACCCATAAAGGATATTTTCGATTCGGTTTATCACCGGCTTTCCGAAATCCAGGACAACTCCCCGAAACTGCTCGAAGATGTACAATGGCTGAAAGAGAATCTGCCTTTTACCGGTGAGCTTTTTCTCGGGCATTTGCGTTACGGTACCTATGGCGGAAATTCCATTGAGAACCTGCATCCCATGCTCCGTACCAACAACTGGAAAACAAAAAGCCTCATTCTGGCGGGAAATTTTAATTTGACCAACAACGATGAACTTTTCGATGCATTGGTCAACCTCGGACAGTATCCCATGGAAACTTCCGATACCATTACCGTAATGGAGAAAATCGGCCACTTTCTTGATGAAGAAAATGAACGGAAGTACCGGAAACTGAAAAAAACGGGAATATCAAAAAAAGAGGCTACCGATCATATTATCAGAAACCTGGAAATATTACCCGTATTGAAAGATTCGGCCAAAAGCTGGGACGGCGGGTATGTTATTGCCGGTTTGCTGGGACACGGCGACGCCTTTGTAATGCGCGATCCGGCAGGTATTCGTCCGGCATACTATTATGCCGATGATGAGGTGGTTGTGGCGGCATCGGAACGACCGGTAATACAAACGGCTTTCAACGTAATGCATTATGACGTGAAAGAGCTGGAACCGGGGCATGCTCTGGTAATAAAAAAAGACGGTTCTTTCAGTATTGATACCTTTACGAAACCGCTGCCACGGAAATCGTGCTCATTTGAACGTATCTATTTTTCACGGGGTACCGACCGCGATATTTATACCGAACGAAAAAACCTCGGACGGCTGCTGGGACCGGAAATATTGCGCAAAGTGGATTACGATTTGAAGAATACCATTTTTTCTTTTATTCCCAATACCGCATCGGTAGCCTTTCAGGGACTGGTGGAATACCTTAGCGATTTTGCCCATGAACAAATAACCGAAAAGGTGCTGAAAGAGCAGGGCAGCCTGACCCGCGAACGGCTTGAGGTGCTCTTTGCTTCAAAACCGAGAATCGAAACCATTGCCGTTAAAGATGCCAAACTGCGTACGTTTATTACCAACGATTCGGCACGCGACGACATGGTAGCCCACGTATATGACGTAACATACGGTGTGGTTAAAGAATTTCGTGACACACTGGTAGTGCTCGATGATTCGATTGTGCGGGGGACAACCTTAAAACAAAGCATTATTAAGATACTGGACAGGTTAAAGCCTAAAAAAATAATCATTGTTTCTTCGGCTCCGCAAATCAGATATCCCGATTGTTACGGCATTGATATGGCCAACCTGAACGGGCTGATTGCTTTTAAAGCAGCCATAGAGTTGTTGCGCGAAACACATCAGGAAGAGATAATTAATGAAGTGTATGCACTGGCAACAAAGCAGCAGGATAAGCCCAAAGACGAGATAGTTAATTATGTGAAAAGAATTTATAAACCTTTTACGGATGAGCAGATCTCTGCAAAAATTGCCGAAATGGTCAAAGACAGGGATGTGGAAGCCGAGGTGGAAGTTCTTTTCCAAAGCATTGAAAACCTCCATAAAGCCATACCGGCACACCGTGGCGACTGGTATTTTACGGGAGATTATCCCACACCTGGTGGAAACAGGGTTGTAAATAAGGCATTTATTAATTTTGTGGAAGAGCGTGACGGGAGAGCGTATTGAGGCCCCGGAAATATTAGATTTAATAAAATTATATGACGATGAATAGGAATGAAGATAAGTTAATTGAAAACGCCGAATACGGTGTAGATTCA
>JALVZH010000116.1:6201-11338 GCA_027022105.1 Bacteroidales bacterium
AAAGTTTCCATAATCCGTAATCTTATTGTATTTTTGTGTAATGAAAGTTATTGAAACGTCAACAGGGAAGGAATATTCGGTAGAAATTTTGCCTGTTGAAAGTTTCGAGTTTAGAACTTTATCTAAAAAAAGATATTTTTTTGATTGGAATACTGAGAGGGAACGAGAGGTTTATAAATTACAAATTGTTGATACGGGTGATATTTTAGGACTTGTGTCATTGGAAAGAATACCGGAAGAATGGAGGATACATATCAGGCTTTTAACCGTTTCAAAAGAAAATAAAGGAAGAGGAAAAAAATACGATAGAATTGCAGGAAATTTAATTACATATGTTGCAAAAATAGCAATTCTTGAATTTGGAGAGTTAGCATGTGTTTCTCTTAGACCAAAAACTCAAATCGCTCAACATTATATAGAAAAATACAACATGAATAAAACAGGTGTAACTTTAAGCATTGAGGCCCCGGAAATATTAGATTTAATAAAATTATATGACGATGAATAGGAATGAAGATAAGTTAATTGAAAACGCCGAATACGGTGTAGATTCAAGATATAAATCAAATAAAGAACGTGAATCGGAAGCTGCGGCCTTAATGGAAGCTCGTTTGATGAAAATGAAAAATCTGTCCGGGGATCAAATTAATCGGGCTAAACTTATGCAGTTGAAGTTGAAAATGGAAGAGTTTATAAAAAAACCTGTGTACGATAATCGAAATTATTTCACGGAATTCTTAAAAAAATATATTGATATTATCTATTCTAAAAGGAGTCTTTTCGCAAGAGATATTGACATTGCACCCGTTAGTTTAAGTCAGGTAATAAACGGACACAGAGAACCTAATGAAGAATTTTTTATGAAGTTGATGGTTCATTCGGAAAAAGTGTATAAGAATATTTGTTCTTTTCGGAAAAGAATTTGGTTTCAGGTATATTATCATGAGAAAATTTGTAATACAATGTCAAACCAAAAAAAATGGAAACCTAAAATTGAAAGACACGTTAAGTTAAGTGAAACTATATAGAGTCTCAATGCAGGAGAATATCTTTGGATAATTAACAAACAAAATCATTATGGAAAAACCAATAATCGTACAGAAGAAATCATTAAAAATGGAAATGGAGCCCGGCACATATTATTGGTGCGCATGCGGCAGAAGCGATAACCAGCCTTTTTGCGACGGTTCGCATAAGGGAACCGGAATAACACCCGTAAAGGTTGAAATAGATAAATCCCGGAAGGTGGCCTGGTGCATGTGCCGTCACTCGAAAAAGGGCGCTTTTTGCGACGGAATACATCGGGAATTGTAGGCTTTTTTGTACTTTCGCACATTGAAGAAAATTAGAACAGGATGATAAACGTAGCTTTGTTGAATGAGTTTCCGGTGATTTCCGATGCTATTAAAGCACTGCTTTCCGGTGCCGACGAGATTGACATTACCGCCTCTTTTTCAAATATTAACGAAATTCCTGATTATTACGGAACCACACCTATTCATATTATAATAACCGTTTTCTACACACCGTCGCAAAACAATATTGCCATTATCGACAAGCTGAGCCGTATGCTTCCCAAAACCCGTATTTTGGTTCTTTCGGTGCACAACCACGAGCAGTTTATCCTGAAAACCATTAAGGCCGGAGCCAAAGGATACCTCGATATGGATACAAACCGGTCGGAGATTATGGAAGCCGTTTATTCGCTGCGAAACGGACATGAATATTATACAAAAACCATTTCCGATATTCTGTTGCATCATTATTTGAACGACCGGAATAAGGATAAAAAGAAAAAGCAACAAATGCTGTCGAAACGCGAGATGGAGGTATTGCAGCTTTTTGCCGAAGGGATGTCGAATCGCCAGATTGCCGAAAAACTTTTTATCAGCGTAAGAACGGTAGAGACCCACAAAAACAACATTATGAAAAAGATTAACCTGAAAAATACCGTTGATCTGGTTAAGTTTGCCATAAAAAATGATATTATCGAATTGGATTAGGAAAGGTACTTGTCTTTTTAATACTTCCTGCCGATAATAGACCCATTATAAATTACCGAAAGCATGATTTCCGAAGGGTAACATCACGACGAAATTCTTTAATTTTGGTGCATTATCGTAAATTGTAAACAAAAGATGGACAAAATGAAGAAAAATGTAATTATTATCGGCGCTGCCGGAAGGGACTTTCATAATTTTAATACCTATTACAGGGGTAACGAAGATTATAATGTAGTGGCTTTTACCGCGGCACAGATTCCCGATATTGACGGAAGAAAATATCCAGCCGAGCTTGCCGGCGATCTCTATCCCGATGGTATTCCCATCTATGCCGAACAAGACCTTCCCAAGCTTATTAAGGAACTGAAAGTTGACGACTGCGTATTTTCGTACAGCGATGTTCCTTACCAGAGGGTAATGGGTGTAAGTGCCATTGTAAATGCTGCGGGAGCCAATTTTATTTTGCTGGGCCCGGGCGATACCATGATTAAAAGTACCAAACCGGTTATTGCCGTGGGTGCCGTTCGTACGGGCTGCGGTAAGAGCCAGACTTCGCGTAAGGTGATTGAATACCTTATGGAAAAAGGGTTGAAGGTGGTTGCCATTCGACACCCCATGCCTTACGGAAACCTGGTGGAGCAGAAAGTGCAACGTTTTGCCACCATTGATGACCTGGAAAAACACAAATGTACCATTGAGGAGATGGAAGAGTACGAACCGCACGTGGTTCGCGGCAATGTTATTTATGCCGGAGTTGATTACGAGGCCATTCTTCGTGCGGCGGAGCAGGATCCCGACGGTTGTGATGTGATTTTGTGGGACGGTGGAAACAACGACTTCCCGTTTTATCAACCCGACCTGAACATGACGGTTGTTGACCCGCACAGGCCCGGTAACGAATTGACTTACTATCCGGGTGAGGTAACCCTCAGACTTGCGGATGTGGCCATTATCAATAAAATGGATACCGCTGCTCCCGAAGCCATTCAGACCGTTCGCGAGAACATTGCAAAAGTAAATCCGGGTGCTTTGGTAATCGATGCCGCTTCACCCATCCGTGTTGACGATCCGGAAGTTATCAAAGGCAAAAAAGTGCTTGTTGTTGAAGACGGCCCCACCCTTACCCACGGTGAAATGAAAATCGGTGCCGGTACGGTAGCCGCCAATAAATACGGTGCTGCCGAACTTGTTGACCCGCGTCCTTATACCGTTGGTAAACTGGCCGAAACATTCAGGATTTATCCCAACATCGGTACACTGCTTCCGGCCATGGGTTACAGCGAGCAGCAACTGAAAGACCTCGAAACTACCATCAACAATACCGAATGCGATGCCGTTGTTATCGGTACTCCCATCGATTTGAACCGTATTA
The DNA here is from genome assembly GCA_027022105.1 of Bacteroidales bacterium. Taxonomy (GTDB): domain Bacteria; phylum Bacteroidota; class Bacteroidia; order Bacteroidales; family F082; genus Sulfidibacterium. The sequence continues at coordinate 9,577 of JALVZH010000116.1, forward strand.
TTAAAATCAATAAACCTGCTACACGGGTTTATTACGACCTGCAGGAAATCGGTTATCCCACCTTAAAAGAGGTGCTCGACGATTTTGTGAAAAAACACAATCTTGCATAAAGCAAAAAAGGCTGTCCCGGAATTCAGGACAGCCTTTTTACTAAAATAATGAAATATTTTATTAACAGATTAATCAAACTTTAAAAAAGTTCATCGAACGATAATCTTCCGGACACCCCCGTCATCAAATCGCAATAAATAAGTTCCTTTGCTAAATCCGCTTAAATTAATGGTATTGATACCCGTATGAAGCAATATGTGTTTTATGCTTTTCCCTGAAATATCCATCAAATCAACGGTTTGTATTTTGTTAGCGGTGTTGTCAATTTGCAGATAATCTTTTGCCGGATTTGGGTAAACCGAAAACGCATCCGATATGATTTCATTTACACCTTCAAAACCGAAAAACGACCAAAAGGTCTGCCAGCGTAGAAAGGGCTCCCAGTTTCCGTCTTCATACTTTTCCCAATCTAATATTACAGGGTTGTTGTGTACATCATATTGATATTGATAGCGTTCAATATCACTCAACTCGCCGGTATTATAATCAATGTGTTGGCGGAGAATGTATTGTAACAAATCGTTTTCGTAATGCAGCAGGTCACGCCAATAGTATTGCCACTCATCATCAAACCAGTGAAACTCACCGTTTTCTATTATCTGATTTTTGTTATTAGTAATGGTGTAGATTTTAGATGTATTTCCCCACAATGTGTCTGCAAAATTATATCTTTGCATGATTCTTTCCGTTGTATCTTGTCCGTTATCTTTATAGATATATCTTACCTGATAGAGCCAAAAATCATAATCCGGTTGCCATTTGGCCAGTGTAAGGGTATCAACATCGAATGTCTCCGTCATGTGTTTTTCTTCCATGTTCTGGGGTAACCACGGGGCAGAGTCGTTTTGTCTGATGTACGATACGGTTGTGTAGTAGTTTGTTTCCGGATTGAATTGACCGGTTGTTTTACTTGTAGTAATCCACTGTTGACTAACCGTGTCCCAGTTTTGTCCCAAACTTAAAGTATCCAAACCGTATTCCCCCTGGTAAAAAGTTGTTTTTGATTTATTAATCCATGAACCGTCGGACAAAACAAGCCGGTAAGAAATTATCTGTTGCAGTTTTCCTTCCGGTGAATAGAAAAATTCCATTTTGTATCCGCTGGTATATTGGTGTTCATCGCCCCAAAGTTTACTTATAAGTTGGGTAATGTACCCCTCTTCATCGTATATCCGGCTTGATGTTAAATACCATTTTTGAATGGTATTGTCCCATGAATAACTATACGTTTCTTTTAAAATCGTATCATGTAAATATACAACGGAATCATAACTCTGATTTACCCATTGTTCCAGTTCGGTGTTGTAAAAAAGCGACAACGATTTAAGATATTCACCGGCATTGTTCCATTTGAGCACATAAAATTTCCGCTCTAATACGGTTTCACCGTTATCGAAATGATAAGTATAGCTCGAATCCGGCACCCAGATTGAATCAGCCGTACTGTTCATTCTGACAGAATTGATTGTACGCGAAACGATAATGGAATCCGCAACATGGCGGTTAGTAAAGAGATTTGCATTCTGGCATAATGCCGTTTGTGCGATTCCGAAAAGGAAAAACGCTGCAAAGAAAATAGTCTTTTTCATAATAAGAGCTTTTAGGTGTTTTTTAATTCAAGAAGTTATATCGCAAATATAACGATAATAAC
>JALVZH010000117.1 GCA_027022105.1 Bacteroidales bacterium
TTATTACAGCGGAAACAGTTGGACTTTAATTAAAAACGGTAATATAAATTGGAAACGGAGCGATACTGATTTATCTGTAGCCGACACAACATACAATGTTGGTATAGGAACCTCTAATCCTTCCGGCACTTTTGAAGTATCAACAGTAAAACACACAGGTACTTACGGTTCTAACACAGCTGTCGGAGGAACAGTTACGGCGTCGTCATCCTATACTACCTATACGCCCGACCGGGCTTTTGACGGTAATACAACCTCGGAATGGGTCAGCAATAATGCTTTACCGGCATGGTTGCAGTATGATCTTGGAACCGGAAACAGTAAAAGGGTCGGTAAATATTCAATTTATTATGAGCATCCTTCATCTTACGACCACTCACCAAGCCAGTGGACTTTTGAGGCTTCAAATGACGGCAACACATGGACAGTGCTCGATACCCAAAACGGACAAGGTTGGACTATTGATGGCTGGAAAGGATTCCCGATAACCAATACGGCATATTACAGATATTATCGTTTGAATATTACAGACAACAAAGGCAGTATTGACAACTATATTCAAATAAATGAAGTTCAATTCTATGAAGAGGTTCTCAACAGCTTTCCGGCACTTGTTGTGAATGACAATAAGGTTGGTATAGGAACCTCAAACCCTGATGCAACTCTGGACATTACAGGTACGTTTCAATTAACCGACGGTAATCAAAGTACTGGAAAAATATTGGTGTCGGATGCAAACGGAAATGCAACCTGGACTGACGGGACTACCGTAAACGGCGGAGGCTGGACGGTTAACGGAAATTACATTTACAATACCTCCGATTCGGTTGGTATAGGAACCTCAAACCCTGATGCAACGCTGGATATTGCAGGTACGTTTCAGTTAACCGACGGTAATCAAAGCAATGGAAAAATATTGGTTTCGGATGCAAACGGCAACGCAAGTTGGACCGACGGGACTACCGTAAACGGCGGAGGCTGGACGGTAAACGGGAATTATATTTATAATCTATCCGACAGTGTTGGTATTGGAGCATCGCCCAATGCGCGTTTAACAGTTAATGGAAGAATTTCAGCTGATGCGGCGGGATCGGTAATAATTGGAAAAGATGCCGGTTTAAAACAGAGCTATTACAATGTATTTTTGGGTTTTTCGGCGGGAAAAAACACCACAACAGCGGGTTCATATAATGTTGCCGTCGGTACTTATTCTTTGACTGATAACATTTCGGGAAGTGATAATGTTGCTGTGGGTTATAATGCACTTTATCTTAACAGAACCGGCGATAAGAATATTGCAATAGGTTCCGGTACTCTTGAAAGTGATTCTACAGGAAGCTATAATGTTGCTGTGGGTTATTATGCATTAAATAACAACAAAACCGGTAATTACAATGTTGCATTGGGTGAGGCAGCGTTATTATCTAATTTATCCGGCAACTACAATATTGCCGCCGGTTACGAAGCATTAAATGATAATACATCGGGAGAATATAATATTGCAACCGGAGCCCTTGCATTACAGGCAAACTCAACAGGAGGATACAATATTGCCCTTGGCGATTCGGTTATGTTTTCAAATACAACCGGTAACAGTAATATTGCATTGGGAAGGTATTCTTTATTTGAAAATGAAAATGGTAATTACAATGTAGCTTTGGGGGAGCATGCTTTGCAAAACAAGACTTCCGGAAATTACAATATAGCAATCGGTTTAGAATCAATGTATGGAAGCGGCTCCAGTTCCCGAAACATAGCCTTAGGTGTGGAAAGCTTGTATGCAGGTCCTGTGGGTGTTGACAATATAGCAATAGGAGCTTATTCATTACATGCAAACAGAGGAAACAATAATATCGGATTAGGCTTCCATACATTATACGCCAACACGGACGGCCATGACAACTTTGCGGCCGGAGATAAAGTGTTAGAATTAAATACTTCCGGTAAATGGAATATTGGTATCGGTGATCTTTCTCTCTCTGCAAATATTTCGGGAAATAGTAATGTCGGCATAGGAAGTGAAGCTTTAAAGTCAAATACAACAGGCGGACATAATGTCGGAATCGGTATCAATGCCATTCATGGAAATACTACCGGCAATTATAATACCTCTTTGGGATACCGGTCGTATTATACCGGAACTTACAGTAACTCAACAGCCCTTGGATACAATGCTACAATAACCGCTTCCAACCAAATACGTTTGGGAGATATGAACGTTACCGATATAGGCGGCTATGCCAACTGGACTAATTTGAGCGACGAACGTTTTAAAAAAGAGGTAAAAGAGAACGTGCCCGGTCTTGATTTTATTTTAAAACTTAAACCGGTAACTTATCACCTTGATGTGGAAAAGTTAAACCGTTTTCTGCACATTCCCGATTCCGTTGCCAAAGCCGACCGCTTTTCCGTTCAGTCTGCCGAAAACAAAGAGCGTATTGTACAGACGGGATTTTTGGCTCAGGAAGTGGAAAAAGCAGCCCAATCGCTGGGATATGACTTTTCGGGTGTTGACAAACCGGAAAATGAGAACGATTATTACGGATTGCGCTATGCCGAGTTTGTTGTCCCCCTTGTAAAAGCCGTACAGGAACTCGCCAGCCAAAACCGACAACTAAAAACAGAACTGCAGGCACAAAGAAAACTGATTGAAGAACAAAACCGGATTATCAGCAATAAAGATAACCGCTATGATTTACTGTTGAAACGAGTTGAAATACTTGAAGATGTTGTTGAAAATCATAAAAAGGATAAAAAACTAACCCGCCTGCAATAAAATTATTACCCCGTTATGACATATATCATATATACATATATTAATAAATTGCCTATATTTGAAGATAATTCGGGGCATAAATATTCATGCTGTTTTACTAACGGGGAAAAACAGGTAATTTACCTAAGATAAAACAGGGAAAAATACGTGGATTTATTTTAAAACCTCATTTTACTTTTGAAAACAAATAAAAAAACATTGAATATGCGCAAATTGTTCTTACTTCTGTTAATATTTGGGATAGCCGTATCATTGCATGCCCAACAAAAGAAAAAAGCAAATCCTACCTTGATTATTCAATCTCAGGTAATAAAAACAATAAAGGTATCCGAAATGCCACCGGTTACACCCGAAGAGTGGAACAAAATGGTAGAAGAGGGCAAACGGAAGTTGCGGGAAAGCGAAAGGGAAAAGAAAGAAAAAGTTATATATCGGCATCAGGATGACCCGGTGATACAAAATTTTATGTCGGGTTCGCGGGGTGCCAATGCACCGTTGCTTACTTTCGAAGGAGCCGAAAGTCCCAACTATCCGTCGGATGCCAACGGGGATGTTGATTCAAACTATTATGTACAAGCTGTCAATTCAACCTTCTCCGTTTACGACAAATCGGGCACACTTAAGGCCGGCCCTATTGCTCTTAACAGTCTTTTTACAGGTCTGCCTGGAGGAACGTACAACGATGGCGACCCCATTGTTTTGTACGACGAAACAGCCAAAAGATGGCTGATTACCGAAATGTCAAAAAGCGGCGATAACGACTATCTGA
>JALVZH010000118.1 GCA_027022105.1 Bacteroidales bacterium
GTTTCCACCCTGGTCGCCTGTGTTGGGAGGTGTTTGTCCACCCGGTGCGCCTTGCGTGTTTTTGTACAGGTCTTCACTTGCTTTTTGCCAGGCTGCGTTCAGTTTTTCCATGGCAGCGTCAATTGCGGTAATATCCTGAGCTTTGTGAGCGTTTCTCAACTCTTCGAGATGGCTTTCAATTTCTGCTTTTTTATCGGCAGGAAGTTTGTCGCCATACTCTTTAAGTTGTTTTTCCGTCTGGAAAATCAACGCATCGGCGGCGTTCAGTTTGTCCACTCTTTCACGGGCTTTTCTGTCTTCTTCGGCATTGGCTTCGGCTTCGGCTTTCATCTTCTTGATTTCTTCTTCGGTAAGTCCTGAAGAAGCTTCAATACGGATGCTTTGCGATTTGCCGGTAGCTTTGTCTTTGGCCGAAACATTCAGAATACCGTTGGAGTCGATATCGAAAGTAACTTCGATTTGCGGTACTCCCCTCGGGGCAGGTGGTATTCCATCGAGGTGGAATCTTCCGATACTCTTGTTCTGATTGGCCATGGGCCTTTCACCCTGCAATACGTGTATCTCAACCGACGGCTGATTATCCGTAGCCGTTGAGAATACCTCCGATTTCTTGGTCGGAATGGTGGTGTTTGCCTCAATCAGCTTGGTCATAACACCGCCGAGGGTTTCGATACCCAGCGAAAGGGGTGTTACGTCCAGCAACAGTACGTCTTTAACTTCACCGGTAAGAACACCTCCCTGAATAGCAGCACCAATAGCTACCACTTCGTCGGGGTTCACTCCTTTTGAAGGCTCTTTGCCAAAGAAATCTTTAACCACCTTCTGAATGGCCGGAATACGTGTTGAACCTCCTACAAGGATTACCTCGTCAATGTCGGAAGCATTCAGCCCTGCATCTTTCAGAGCTACCTTGCACGGTTCGATTGTAGCGCGGATCAGATGATCGGCCAACTGCTCGAACTTAGCCCGGGTCAGTTTTCTGACCAAGTGTTTCGGTACACCGTCAACCGGCATGATGTACGGCAGGTTGATTTCGGTTTCGGTTGAGCTTGAGAGTTCGATTTTGGCTTTTTCGGCAGCCTCTTTCAGGCGTTGCAATGCCATGGGGTCTTTTCTCAGGTCAACTCCTTCATCTTTCTGAAACTCTTCGGCCAACCAGTTGATGATTACTTCGTCGAAATCATCACCGCCAAGGTGGGTATTACCGTTGGTCGATTTAACTTCGAATACACCGTCGCCCAATTCCAGAATCGAGATATCGAAAGTACCGCCACCAAGGTCGAAAACAGCAATTTTCTCATCCTGTTTTTTCTTGTCAAGCCCGTAAGCCAGCGATGCAGCAGTAGGCTCGTTGATAATACGGCGTACATTCAAACCTGCAATTTCTCCTGCCTCTTTGGTGGCCTGACGTTGCGAGTCGTTAAAATAAGCCGGAACAGTAATTACCGCATCCGTAACGGTTTGCCCCAGATAATCTTCGGCGGTTTTTTTCATCTTTTGCAGAATCATTGCCGAGATCTCCTGAGGTGTATAAAGACGGTCGTCCACCTTTACGCGTGGCGTGTTGTTTTCACCTTTTACCACTTCATAAGGTACCCGTTTAATTTCGTTTAGTACTTCATCGTAAGTATTTCCCATAAACCTCTTTATGGAAAATATGGTTCTTTTGGCGTTGGTAATTGCCTGACGTTTTGCGGGATCACCCACTTTTCTTTCACCGTTGTCGGTAAATGCAACAACCGACGGAGTAGTACGGCGGCCTTCGCTGTTAGGGATAACAACGGGCTCGTTACCTTCCATTACAGCTACACACGAGTTGGTGGTTCCCAAGTCTATTCCAATTATTTTTCCCATTTATATTTCCTCCTTTTTATATTAAGTTTTAAATTTTTTTTGTTGTCTGATTAAACGACGGTTACCCTTTTTCAATGATTATGCCAAAGAAACAGGTGCCGCACAACAGGACGGAGCCGTATCGGTATTTCTAAAGCGGTAAAATAAAAGACGGGTGTAATTCGTTGAGTATTAACCTGAAAAAGCGACGGTTATTTCCGTCTGCAGGCGATAAGTTTCAGGCTTGTTTCAACTGACAAAAAGACAGAAAACCGGTTGGTATATTCAAATTGGTATATTCAAATATATCGGATGTAAATATTACGGGAGTGTTACTTTAAATGTCTTCTGTCGAAAAGATTGTACCTCAGGATACAGTAAATGGCTCTGAATCCGTCGCGCCAGTCTATTTTTTTCCCTTCTTTATAGGTGCGTCCGTAATATGATATGCCCACTTCATAAATGCGAATATCGGGAATACGGGAAATTTTGGCGGTTACCTCGGGTTCGAAACCGAAACGCTTTTCTTTCAGAAGTAACGATTTCAGATGTTCGGCTTTAAAAAGTTTGTAGCATGTTTCCATGTCGGTAAGGTTCAGGTTGGTGAACATATTCGACAGGGTGGTCAGAATTTTATTCCCGATGGAGTGCCAGAAAAAGAGAATGCGGTGGGGTTCTCCTCCGGCAAACCTGGAACCGAAAACAACATCGGCAAAACCGTCGGTAACGGGTTTTAACAATCGGTTGTATTCTTCGGGGTCATACTCTGTATCGGCATCCTGAATGATGATGTAATTGCCTGTTGCTTCCTCAATTCCCCGGTGAATGGCCGCGCCTTTTCCCTTGTTCTTTTCCTGATTGATAAGGCGTATGGAAACATCGCTATGGTTATTAATAAAGGATTCTACAACACCTGTCGTATTATCGGTGGAGGCATCGTTTACAACAATAATCTCTTTTTCTATGGAATTGATAAGCGAAACTTTTACTACCCGAAGCAATATTTTTTCAATAATCTTCTCTTCGTTATAGGCAGGTATAATTATGGATAGTTTTTCTGGCTGCATTTTAAAATCCGGTGCTTTGTTTTTTTTTAATTATTCAAAAACTTCCAGCTTTTTCCCTATTTCATAAAGAGTTCCGATGGCACGCTCTATTTGCTCGTGTGTATGGGTAGCCATCAGCGAAAAACGCAGCAGTGTGTCTTCGGGTTTCACTGCAGGTGAAATAACCGGATTCACAAAAATGCCTGCTTCATAAGCCATTTTGGTCATAATGAAAACTTTTTCGTTGTTTCTGACATAAACGGGAATAATGGGGGTTTCGGAATTTCCTATGTCGATTCCCAGCTCTTTAAACATGTTAATGGCAAAATGGGTATTGTCCCAGAGTTTTTCTATTTGCTCCGGTTCGTCCCTGATGATATCGAGTGCGGCAATAACACTGGCAGCCGAAGCAGGGGGAAGGCTTGCGCTGAAAATCATGGAACGTGCGTGGTGTTGAAGGAAATTGATCAATTCTTCCGAGCCTGCAACAAACCCGCCTACCGATGCAAGCGATTTGCTGAATGTTCCCACAATCACTTCAACTTCGCCATTCAATCCGAAATGGTTGGCCGTTCCCGATCCGTTTGCACCGAGAACACCAAGCCCGTGCGCATCGTCCACAAGCACCGAAGCATTGTATTTTTTAGCCAGTTCAACAATTTTGTCGAGTTTGGCAATATCGCCTTCCATACTAAACAAACCGTCGGTGATAATCATTCTTACTTCTCCGTCGCTGTTTGCCGAGAGTACTTTTTCCAATGAGTCCATGTCGTTGTGCCGGTATTTGAGTATTCTGCCAAACGACAAACGGGTGGCATCATAAATGGAGGCGTGCGACTGCTCGTCAATAATACCGAGGTCTTTTCGTCCGATAAGCGTTGGTATGGCCCCGAGGTTTGATTGGAATCCGGTAGCAAAAGCAAGTGCCCGTTCTTTGCCAACGTAATCGGCAAGTCGTTCTTCCAGTTCAATGTGGATATCAAGTGTTCCGTTTAAAAACCTTGAGCCTGCTGCTCCGGAACCGTATTTTTTCATAGCCTCAATGGCTTTTTCCTTAACCTTAGGGTGGCTGGTCAGGCCGAGGTAGCTGTTGGAACCGAACATAAGAACCGGCTTCCCGTTGATAATCACTTCGGGGTCCTGACCCGACTCAAGAACGCGAAAATAGGGATAAATACCCGCTTTTTTGGCTCTCTGGGGTTCGTCGTATTTGGAGACCTTGCTTTGTAAATTGCTCATATATTGTGCCTTAAGTTTGTGTGTCAAATTATTTGAATTCGTAAGAATAGCTGGCAAATTTAGCTATTTATTAAAAACATCTTATATTTGGCGTTTAAAATAATTAAGAAGATGGTAAATGTTAAAGCAGTTAGAACAGGAAAAGAACTAAATGAGTTCATCGATTTTCCATACAAGTTGTATGCAGGTGATAAAAATTATGTTCCTGAATTGAGGCTTGTACAAAAAGAGACCCTCAACAAAAAGAAGAATCCGTTTTTTCAACATGCGGATGCCGAATATTTTACGGCAAAAGATGACAACGGAGAGGTTGTGGGGCGAATTGCCGCCATTACCAATGAGAATTATGTGAAACATTGGAACGAAAATTACGGGTTTTTCGGTTTTTTTGAGTCGGTGGATGATCCTGAGGTCTCCAATGCCCTGTTTGATGCTGCCACAGGATGGTTGAAAGAGCAGGGCGTGGAAGGTGCTTATGGTCCCATGAACCCTTCTACAAACGATACGTGTGGTACTTTGGTTGATGGTTTTGATGCACCGCCCTACATAATGATGGTGCACAATAAAGAGTATTACGATAAATTGATAACCGGATACGGTTTTAAGAAAAGGATGGACCTGTTCTCTTACCGCATAATGGTAGATGAATTTCCACAAAGGTATGTAACGCTTGCCGATAAAATTGAGGATCGTTTGAAAAAGCGCGGTATTGTCATCCGTCAGGTTAATTTTAAAGACATAAAGCACGAAGCACCCAAATTACAGTTTATTTATAACAAAGCCTGGGAAAAGAACTGGGGTTTTATTCCCATGAATGATGCGGAATTCGCCGAAATTGTGAAAGAGTTGAAACTGGTTACATCAAAAGAGTTTGTATTTATTGCCGAAGACAAAGGAAAACCGGTGGCGTTTGTTGCAAATATTCCCGACCTCAATGAAATCATAATTAACTTCAAGAACGGACGCCTCTTTCCCTTTAATTTCCTGAAACTCATTAATTTTAAAAAGAAGGTAAAAAAAATAAGAGTACTTACCATGGGACTTATTGAAGGCTACCGGAACACGGGAATAGATACGGTGTTGTATGCCCATTCGTTTCGTTCGGCAAAAAAACACGGTTTCCGCGAGGCGGAAGCCAGCTGGATACTGGAAAACAATGTGATGATGAACAGGATTCTGAAAAACATTGGCGCCGACCCATACAAAAGGTATCGCATTTACGGTATTGATTTCTGACAAAATGAGAAATCTGTTCAAAAAATGGGGGCCCGTTGATTATATTAATGCGGCAATTACTTTTATTGTTTTTGTTTTTTACCTCTTTTCCGTTTCAAAATCGCCCTACAAATGGGAACCGCTTCTTGTGTTCGGGGGAGCAGTGTTGTATATCAGGTTCAATATTTATTTACGTAACAAAAAGAATCGCAAAGGATGGGAAGATATGCTTCTTTTGTTTTATCCTGTTCTTTTTCTCTTTCTGATTTTTGAAAGCTTCTTTATGATTTTACCCTGGTTCAATACCAATGTTTATGATGCTCAACTTGCCCGATTGGATTACCGGTTGCTTGGTGTTCATCCTACAGTCTGGATCGAACGCTTTATCTCCCCCTGGTTTACCGATTTGCTTTATGTTTGTTATTTTCTCTATTTTCCCATGCCCTGGTTTTTGCTGGTATGGTTGGCTCGAAAAGGAAAATATAACCAACTGGACAAAATGGCGTTTATATTGTTAATGACCTATTACCTCGGGTACATCGGTTATTTTTCTTTTCCTGCTATGGGACCTCGCTATTTTGAACCGTTAATGCAATTGCAAACAAAAGATCTGAACGGCGTTTTTCTTGCCGTTCCCATTCGTAATCTTATTTTGTATTTCGAACCCAATAAATTCGATGCCTTTCCCAGTCTGCACGCTGCAGCTTCGTTAACGGTTATCATTATGATGTACAGGTACAACAAAGTGTTGTTCTATATCTTTTTGCCTGTTGTTATCGGTATTTTTATCTCCGTAATATATTGCAGGTACCATTATTTTGTGGATGTAATCGCCGGTGTTGTTATTTCTTTGCTTTCGGTATTTTTGGGTGGAAAATTATATAACTTTGCTTTCAAAGGAACTACAAATACTTATTATCAATAAAAACAAAAACGGGTTTTTATGAATATCATGAGTAAATTATTCGGAAACATTGAGTTTAAAAAAGAGGATGTCCATTATTATGTAATGCTTTTGAGTGCTCCTGTTTTACTTACCGTTTACCGTTATCATGCATATCCCAACTTTTTCTTTGAATATTTCCCGAAATATAAAAATTATGCAGGTGGTGATGTACTGGCAGCCTACTGGTTGTTTCTCTTCTTTTTTGTCTTAATGTTTGTATTGCCAGCCATTTATGTGAAGTGGGTAATGAAGCGCCCGCTCACCGATTTCGGTTGGGGGTTGGGCGATGTTAAATATGGCGCCAAATGGTTGATAACTATTCCATTGCTGGTGGTACCACTTATCTTTATCGCTTCAAAAATGCCTGACCTCAGAAGCGAATACCCTCTGGCAAAATCGCTTTTGGGAAACCAAAGTTCATTGTTGGTTTACGAAAGTGCTTATGTGCTCTTTTATTACGTGGCCTGGGAGTTTTTCTTTCGCGGATTTCTATTGTTCGGCTTGCGTGAGCGTTACGGCGATGTTGCCGCTATTTTAATACAGACCATCTCTTCCTGTCTGGTACATATTGACAAACCCGAGGGCGAGATTATCGGTTCCATCGTTGTGGGAATACTGTTCGGAATGATTGCCATGCGCAGCAAATCCATTTGGTACGTATTTTTGATACATGCATCCATAGGGGTGTTTACCGATTTGTTTATCATCTATTTCAATTGATTATGAAAGTACTGGTAACGGGAGCAAACGGTTTTATCGGCAGCAATGTGGTAAAAAGGCTGCTGGACGGTGGTGCAGAGGTAAATGCACTGGTAAGAAAGACTTCCGATCTTTCCTTTCTGAAAGATGTACCGGTGAACTATTTCTATGGCGATATAACCGATAAAGAATCTTTAAGGCCTGCTCTGAAAGGGGTGGGCAAGGTGTTCCACGTGGCCGGACTTGCCGCCGACTGGGGCCCTTACGAACGGTTTGAAAAGATAAATTACCGGGGAACGATAAATGTTGCCACCGAAGCAGCCAAATCAGGAGTTAAGAGGTTTGTTTTTATCAGTACGGTTGCGTTTCACGGATTTGGGAAACCGAATGTAACGGAAGACGATCCTCCGGCAAAAAATCTGATTCCTTATGCCAAAACAAAATGGATGGCCGAACAGTGGTTGTGGGATTTTTCTCCTGAAACGAAAATGGAAATTACCGCAGTACGGCCGGGAAACGTTTTTGGTATTAACGACAGAACTTTTATTTCGAAATACATTGATGCGCTTTTGGCCGGTAAGTTTGCCGAAATAAACCATGGTAAAAGCAAGACCTGTCCGGTTTATATCGAAAACCTTGTGGATATCATTATGCTGGTTTCCCAAGAGGAAAAAGCGGTGGGAAATGCCTACCTTGCCACCGACGGGCTCGATATTACCTGGCATGAGTTCAATGCCGCACTGGCTAACCACCTCGGGGTAAAACTGCAGGAAACATCCATTCCCTATGGTGTGGCAATGGCTGCCGCAAAGGTCTATTATGGTGTTCACCGTTTGCTAAGAATTAAATCGGAGCCTTTTTTAACACCCTACAGGGTAAACAATGGTGGCAGGGATTATCATTTCAGCATTGAGAAACTGCGCAACCACTTCAATTACAATCCCGCTGTCGGTTTGGACGAAGCTCTGAGGCGGACGGTTGCGTGGTACAAAGAATACAGGAATATCAGTAGTGAAAAATTTTAAAAAACAGATACGTCCGGGTTAAAAGTGATGTAGGTATTGGCACCGAAATTCCATAATGTTACCACCGCCGTGGCAATTGCCTTTGCCAAATAAAAGTTCAGTTTGAATTTTCCGTTTAGCAACCAGATTACAAATGTATTGATACCCAGTCCGAAGAGGGCAATAATAAAAAATTCGGAATATTCCACCATAATCTTCGGGTTGGTGCTTTGATAGGTCCAGATGCGGTTAAAGAAATAGTTGCTGGTAGCTGCGGTGCTGAATCCTATGGCGTTGGCAATCAGTTTCGGAATTCCGGCTTTCTCTTTGAAAAGCCATGTAAGCCCAAAGTCCACAAACAGTCCCGACAGCCCGACAATTCCGAATTTGATGAATTTGTACAACAAATCGGAGTTGAGTATTTCGTTAAGAAAATCCATTTACCGAAAATTTCCGCAAAAGTAACCTATTTTTCAGGTTATCCCGAAAAACCGGCAATCTGCCCACGCCGGTCATATATTGCCTTTCCGGAAGATGGTTATTTTTTGGGCTACCGCTCCCATCCCTGCCGCAACTTCCCGTTCTGCATTCTTACATCTTACATCTGATTTCTTACACCTACTCCCCCCGTCTGTTGTGAAAATTCGGAAATAAATTAATACACAATTTCCCGTTTTTTTACTAAATTTGTAGTATCTGTTCTTAAACCTAAAGATGATCCTGATTAAAAAAGGATTTGATGTAACTTTTGGAATAGACGGATTATATTTTCCTGAATATTCTGAATATGGTATATTTTTAGAATTATCATCGGGTTGGAAATTTATCAGATATTATCGCTAACTGAAAAAATAAAGTATTATGAAAAAATCATTATTAGTCTTATTAATTTTTGGCATAAGCTGTATAGCTAATGGGCAGGAATTAATGAAAATCGGAGAAGTCTTTAACTTTGAAATTGGTGATGAATTCCAGATTAAAGGAACGGCGGATAATCAACCGCCTAATGCAGACAGAATTAAAATCATCGGAAAATATTTCTCGCAAAATTCCGATACGGTGATTTATGTTCGTTATCATAATTCATATTACACTGAAGTAATATGGGACAATAATCCTTATCTTGAGTATCATTTTTGGACAAAAACCGACACCGTTTTTTACACGAATCTTGACTCTTCCCTGATTTATTATGAGCAGGGATTTGAACAAAATCGATACATAAAAAATTCGCCCGCATTATGCGAATCGTTGATTAACGGTTGCTCTTATGATGTTGGTCCCGGATATGAAAACGATCATTACATTAATGAATACGGAAAAGGCTTGGGAAAAACATATGCTTATTATTATGATTATCAGGCACATGCTGTTCTTTGGCGAAACACCTTATTTTACTATAAAAAAGGGGACAGAGAGTGTGGCACCCCCGACACAACTACGGTGGGAATAAATGAAATGACTGTAACAACTCAGGAATTTTCCATTTATCCCAATCCGGTGAAATCCATATTAACCGTTGATAACAATTCCGGGTCGGAGTTTTACCGTTATGAAATATTGAATTTAAGCGGAAAAGTTATTTTAAAGAGTAATTTCAGAGGAAAACAAAACAAAATAACTACGGAAAATTTGAAAAGAGGATTGTATTTTCTTCGTATTAATACAAAAAATGAAACATTTATCAATAAATTTGTGAAAGAATAATGATATAAGTTGCCGACAAATTAATCCGAATAATTCAAGCGGGTAAGCGGTAGGGATAAAGCGTTACATAGCACAAATTTGAAGGAAATAAAAATATTTAAAATGACAGATATGAAAAAAATTTTTACACTTATTGTTTTGACTGCTTTTCTGCGGATAGATTTAAAATCGCAATCATGTTTACCGGAAGGAATAAATTTCACTACTCAGGAATCAATAGATAATTTTCAGTCAAATTATCCAAATTGTACGAAAATTGAGGGGTACGTCTATATCACTGGTAACGACATTTTTAATTTAAACGGACTAAATGTATTGGATTCAATTGGTAAAACGCTGAAAATATATAATGATTCCAACCTGATTAGTTTGAATGGCCTTGAAAACCTTCGCTCAATCGGCGGGTCACTTCGAATCGAACATATCAGCGAACTAAATAATCTTACAGGTTTGGATTCACTAAGTACTATTGGTACATCCATTTTTATTTACACTAACGAAAATCTGAAAAATTTAATAGGTCTGCAAAATATAACATACATCTCAAAATATATTTATATCCAGGGAAACAGTTCTCTGATTAATCTTGAAGGGTTGAATAATTTAAGAGAAATTCAACATGGTTTACAGATTTCAGCTAACGATTCTCTAAAAACATTATGCGGCTTAGAGGGGTTGGAAATTATGGGAGGCAACCTTATCATTGACGGTAATCGTCGTCTTAATTCTTTATCAGGCCTGATTAATTTAAATACGTTAAATGGATCGTTGATAGTTGGAAATATAGACAGTTTAATTAATCTGCAGGGACTTAATAATATTACATCAATTGGAGGCGCATTAACTATTTCAGCAGTTTCTTCACTGGAAGATTTAACAGGTCTGGAAAATCTGAAAAATATTGGTTTGGAATTCGAATTAAATTCCAATCATTCTTTGACTAATCTTACCGGTTTGGATTCTCTGAGCACAATTGGAAAACATCTTATAATAAAGCATAATGATTCACTTGCCGAGTTAACAAATCTATTGACATTAACTTCCATTGGAGGCTCAATTGAAATTAAAGATAACGAATTATTAAACAGCCTGGCTGGTTTGGACAATATTGATGCAGAAAGTATAGAAAGTTTATTTATTATTGATAATCCTTTGTTATCTACCTGTGAAGTTGAAAGTATATGTAATTATCTTAGCAGTCCCAATGGGTCAATATGGATAATGGATAATGCAAAAGGCTGTGATAGTCAGGCTGAGGTAGAAGAAAAATGTAGAATTAATAGTGTAACAGAGGATAAACTATCCCCTTTGTTTACAATTTACCCCAACCCTGCTTCAGATTATATAAACATATTGCCAAAAATAAACGAAGGAATAAAAGAAATTAATATTTATAATCAGTTCGGACAACCTGAAATTTATCACACAGGCAACACAAAAAGAATTAATGTTTCAAGCTTGTCATCAGGAGTATATTTTATAAATATCGTTACAAGGAATTTGAATTTTAATGAAAGGTTTGTTATTAGTAAACAATAAGTTGCGATAATTCAAGTGCCTTAGTTGCTTAAAAAACCTGGTCTCCACACGCACGGCCAGCCGCGAATTGAA
>JALVZH010000119.1 GCA_027022105.1 Bacteroidales bacterium
GTGATGACAATGAGTATAAAATATTGAAAACCAGAAAATGAATTCCATTATTCCCCTCCTTGGAGGGGGAGGGGTGGGTTTATTAAAAAAAGATATTCACTTTTCTGGTTTTCAATATTTTATAATTCATCTAATGTTTAGACTTTAAACAAGTTCGTTTTAAGTAAATAATTGAAAGGAAGAAAATGTATCATTTGTTAAAAAATTATTTTATTACCGGAAGTAGCTTTTTAAAAAGTTTTCTGCTTCTGAATTTGGTAGTGGTGGGTATTGCTATTGCCGGATGCCATAAAAACAAACCCGATAATCCACCGGATACTCCTGCTGCTATTGATTCGTTGGTTCCCGGTAACGGAACCACATCGCCGTACATTAAAGCTACTTTTGTTGACTTCTGGCACAAAGAAAGCTGGGACGTGTTACAGTGGAGCGCTCACATGCAGGAGATGAAAGAGATTGGAATTAAAACCCTGATAATACAGTTTACCGCTTATAACAAAACCATTTGGTGTTCGTCGCCAAACGATTACAGCGAAAATATTTATAAAAACGCTTTGGATAACTTATTCAGGGCTGCCGAAATGAATGAGATGGGTGTTTATGTTGGACTTTATTTTGACGAAGAGTTTTGGAGCACAACCAATGATGCAACAACGCTTAAAAAACATGCCAAACGCTGCAACAATTTGGCAGATGACATCTGGAAGCAATTTAAATCGAACAGAGCGTTTACAGGGTGGTATATTCCGCACGAAGCAGCCCCGTATTATTATAATACTGACGAAAAATTCGGTATTATTAAAAACAATCTGATAAATACGGTTAGCAATCATTGTAAAAGTCTGGGTGACAAACCAGTTGCCATATCTGCTTTTTTTAACCATAACTTATCAGGTACATCGGTTTTCAAGCACTTTATGAAAAATATGGGCAAATGTAATCTCGATTTGATTTTGTTACAGGACGGTATTGGCGTAGGCCATTGCGATTTAAATGATATGGAAGATTATTTTGAAGCTGCTAACAACGGTTTGTATGCCGATGCCGGGTATCAGGGTGCTTTTTGGGCAGATATTGAAGTGTTTACTACTCAGGACAAACCTGAAGATATTGATGTGGTAATACAAAAACTGAATATTGCAAAAGATTATGTTTCCAGAATTGCTATTTTTCAATACTATGCTTACATGTGTCCCACCGGTACAAATGGAGCAAGTGCCGCTAAATTGCGAAACGATTATCTGGACTACTTACCGTAATGAACCCCGGAAACAGAAACTGATAAAGAGATGACAAATGAAGACTTTCAGACATTAAAAAAGCAATACAAACAAGCGCTTTTTAACGATGTAATTCCTTTTTGGGAGGCCAATTCCGTTGATGTGGCTCACGGGGGGTATTTCAGCTGCCTTGACCGCGACGGAACAGTTTACGATACCGATAAATTTGTATGGTTGCAGGCACGGGAAGCCTGGACGTTTTCGATGCTTTACAACAGGTATGAAAAAAATGAGAAATGGCTTGGCCTGGCAAAACACGGTATCGACTTTTTGAAAAAATACGGAATGGATAAAGAGGGTAACTGGTATTTTGCACTTCGCCGCGACGGAAAGCCGTTGGTTCAACCCTACAATATTTTTTCCGACTGTTTTGCCGCACTGGCTTTTGGCGAGTATGCACTGGCTGCAAATGATGAATCTTGCAAGGAAATATCGTTAGCTGCCTATCAAAACATCCTGATGCGGCAAAAGCAACCGAAAGGAGAATATACAAAAACTATTTTTGAGAACAGACCGTTATATTCATTTAGCCTGCCCATGATTCTTGCCAATATTACTTTCGAATTAAAGTGGTTGCTTGGCGAAGAAAAGTTTACTGACAATTCCAAAATATTTTTGGATAACATAATGAATTTATTTCTTGATTCCGGTAAGATGATAGTTAAAGAAAACGTTTTACCGGATGGCAGTACACTTGATTCTTTTGAAGGAAGGCTTATCAATCCGGGTCACGGAATTGAAGGAATGGCATTTGTGATGGATGTGGCACAAACGCTGGGAGACCGGTCAACGATAGAAAAAGCTGTGGAGGTGGTCTTATCCACGCTCGAATTTAGCTGGGACAAAAAATATGGCGGGATTTATTATTTTATGGATATAATGGGCAAGCCGCCACTGGCACTGGAGTGGGATCAGAAATTATGGTGGGTTCATCTTGAAACGTTGGTGGCACTGCTAAAAGGCTATTATCTTACAAAAGATAAAAGGTGTATGGACTGGTATAATAAAGTGCATCAATATACCTGGGCTCATTTTCCCGATAATGAATACGGCGAGTGGTTTGGATACCTCAACAGGCAGGGAAATCCGTTGCTGTACATAAAAGGCGGGAAATGGAAAGGCTTTTTTCATGTTCCGCGTTCGCTGTTTTCCGGATATAAGATATTATCCCGAATTGCAGCCAAATCTTAAAAATTTCAAAAAAACCGGTTGATAATAGTTTGGGATATAGTGCGTACCGCGGTTTCGAAGTTATATTTTTCTATTTACCGGTACTTCATTTAACATTTAATTGTCGTATATTCAACTAATTGCGGCATGCACTATGAGTTATTGTCGGGCTTTCGTGCTTCTTTTTTCACTTAAGTCTAATTGATATTTCAAGGTGTCCGCCCAGTCCTTCATTAATAATTCTCTGTAGTGTTGAAAACCGAATGTCTTTTAAGTTTCGTTCCAATTTTGAAATGTAAGATTTATTCGTTCCGGCCAATTCAGCTAATTGTTCTTGGGTGAGCCCTTTTTCTTCACGTGCCTGTTGTATAAGAAATCCAAGTTTAAAAGCATCATATTCTGCTTCAAACCGTTCTCTTTTTTTATTCATGGGACAAAGATATAAAAAGTAGCCCGATAAGACAACATAATCGGATATTTTTATTTTTCAACACGTTTTCTTTAGCATAAAGCCCAACGGTTGTATAAACTTACCTGTATTTTTACTATCCCTGCTCAAAAGCACCCTTATTTTTACTAAATTTGTAAATGTATTTGATAAAACAAATAACGATTCATTAGAAAATGTAACTGTATTCCACTGATATAGTGGAATAAGAGTGCTTTTGAGCAGGGATAGGAAGAGAATAGGTGATTTTGGTAACTTTATGGAAACGTTGTGCAAAATTGTAAACAGAAAATGAAGTTTCATTTAGATTTAAAATACAACTCGAATCTTGACCTGAATATGACCCCTCAAGAATTTAGGAATCGCTGCGAATCACTCAAGATTAAAACAAGTATTATTCGGAATTCCTTCAAAAAAAGACAATTAGGACTTTTGCTTAATCAAATGAATTTTGGAACTGATTATGACTTTAAAATTCGGAAAACTGGGGATTCACTGAATCCATTTAAATCTGG
This sequence comes from Bacteroidales bacterium, assembly GCA_027022105.1. Lineage (GTDB taxonomy): Bacteria > Bacteroidota > Bacteroidia > Bacteroidales > F082 > Sulfidibacterium. The sequence goes on from JALVZH010000119.1 coordinate 3,414, forward strand.
AAGAGGAATAATAAACGGTCGCTTAGAACAAAATGACATTAACAATTCGACATTAGTATTTGAAATAAAACCGAATTACAACGAATTTGCATTCATTGGTTTAATCGTTATTTTATTC
>JALVZH010000120.1:0-220 GCA_027022105.1 Bacteroidales bacterium
ACTGCACGGGGCTGTCAACACAGGTGGCATCCCAGTAGAAATCCAAATCGGGGACATTCACAACGGTTACATCGTGGCTGATGCTGTTGGTACAGCCTGCATCGTCGGTAACGGTGAGGGTAACGGTGAAGGTGCCTACGGTGGCATAGGTATGTGTGGGGTTTTGGTCGGTGCTGAAAGTTCCGTCGCCGAAATCCCAGTACCAACTGCTGATGGTGTT
>JALVZH010000120.1:230-15207 GCA_027022105.1 Bacteroidales bacterium
CCATAACACTTTGAACGGCGGTGTCCTGGCAGGAGTAGCCTGCAGAGTCGGAAGTAACCACGAGCATTACGTTGAACAGTCCGCCGGTGGCGGGGAAGTTGTGCAGCGGGTTTTGCAGTGTAGAGGTGGTGCCGTCGTCGAAATCCCAGTACCAGCCGATGAGGTTATAGCCTGCGGGGGCACTGCTCTGGTCGGTAAAGGCCAGCTGGGTGCAGGCAATGATGCTATAGCTATAATCGGCGGTAGGTGTCGGGGATATCAGTACCTCTTTGGTTACGGTGTTGCTGCAACCGGTGGTATCGGTGGCAGTGAGGCTAACGGTATAATGGCCGCCGGAAGTATAGTAGTGTACCGGATTTTGTTCCGTGCTGAAAGTGCCGTCGCCGAAATCCCAGTACCAACTGCTGATGGTATCGGGGCTGCTGCCGCTGCACACAAGGGGTGCGCCGGCACACAGGATGCTGTCGCTAAGGGTTATGGTGACAGACGGAACGGGTTTTACGGTTACACCGTGGGTCAGTGAGTTGACACAGCCGTTGGTATCGGTAATGGTCAGAATAACATTATAAACACCTGTATCGGCAAAGAGGTGGTGTGCTATGGAGTCGTGGGCATAATAACCGTCGGTGAAATCCCACAACCAGGTGGTGATGGGGAAACCGGAGGTGCCGTGGAAGTTGGTGGTGTCGCCAAGGCAGGTGGGGTCGGGATCCCAGGTGTAGAAAATATCGGGTTGCAGGGGAACGTTGACGGTTTTAACGGTGGTATCGCTACAGATGTATCCCAGCGAGTCGGCAAAGACTATCAGGGTTACATCGTAATTGCCGCCCTGTGCATAGGCGTGAACGGGGTTTTGCAGGTTGCTGGTGTCGCCGTCGCCAAAGTCCCAATGCCACATTACCAGGTTGTAGCCCGGGGCGGCTGTGCTTTGATCGGTGAACTGGAGGGTGTCGCAGACAAGCGTTTGCCAGGTAAAATCGGCAACAGGAGGCTGTGCAATATTTATCAGTGCGGATTCCGTTATGGTACAGCCGTTTTCATCAAATACGGTCAAATCGACAATCATGTTGCCCCATGTATCGTAAATGTGGGTAACATTTTGGCCTGTTCCGGTATTTCCGTCACCGAAATCCCATTGCCATAAATTAATGTTTGAATTGCTGCTGCCTGAAAAATCAATTTGCGTATGAACACATGTATTGGTTGTATTCATCGATATGGAAGCGTCGGGCAATGGAAATACATGTACCTGTTTTACAGCCGAATCGAAACAGCCGTTGTTATCGGTGTAACTGAAAACCACATTAAAAACACCCGATGTATCGTATTGGTGCTGCGGATTGGCGTCCGAAGAGGTATAACCGTCGCCGAAATCCCATTGCCAGGCGGTCAAAGTGGCTGATCCTGTTTGTGTAAAATCAACCGTTTCATTGCGGCAAATGGAATCACCTGAACTAATAACAAAATCTTTATCAATTTTCGGGCGGACGGTCAGATTTGTTACAATCACGCTGTCGCAACCGTAAATTGTTTGTAACGTATCGTAATAGGTTCCCGAAACATGACGCCATTCACCCTGTGCAAATACCGAATCGTAATGACACACGGTAATATCGTGAGGTATTTCATAGGTAGGCCTGATTGTAAGCACCATTTCATCAATAGAGTCGCAATTGATAATGTTGGAAGCCACAAGGGTCATCGTCACAGGTCCCAATTCACCCGGACCCGGAATATAAACGGGCACTTCAACATTTGGATCTACAAAATATCCGGTTCCTGTTGTTGTCCAATACAGATTGGCATAATTGGTGGCAAAGGGTACCAAAGCGGAATTATGAAAATCATATGGTTCATTGTAACATGAGTTTTCATCCGTACCGGCTTGGGCATAAGCACCCGGAACAACCAAAAGTTGCATTGTTGAAGTGTCGTTTTGGCAAGGTGTTATGCCATATCCCACCATGGTAAGTGTAATGGTATCCACCTGTACCGAACCTTCCGAAGGGTGCGGTGTATAAACGGGAGCCAATTTTGTCGGGTCGTCAAAAGTACCCAATCCCCCGTACCAGTAAATTGAAGTATAATGATCTGCCGAAGGCGGTGTTGCTGAGGTTGCCAAATCGAAATATACATCCTGACAGGTGGCTTCGTCGGATCCGGCATCCACATGGCATTCGCCGTTGACGGTTAACTGATGCGATGCCTGTTCGGAACAGACATTCAATGTAACGGTTACCGTATCTTCGTTGGTATAAACATGGCTTACATTGTGTCCGGTGGCAGTGGCAGAACCGTCGCCAAAGTCCCAAGTCCAGGGTGTAAAGGTTACCAGTGTTCCTGTCCCCGTAAAGTTTACGTTGTAATTCTGACAAGTAGGATCGGGAACTATGTTGAAATCGATATTTACGTTTTGTACTACCCTTTGATGTATTGTGGTATCCAGACATCCGTTGTTGTTTGTATAAATCGAAAGCACATTGAAAGTACCGGCGGAATTGTAAACATGTGTTGTGTTTTGACCCGTGGCGGTGTTTCCGTCTCCGAAATCCCACTGCCAGTTAACGATATCGGTGGTAATGGGCGATGCATTAAAACTTACCGTTTCTCCCATACAGCTTGTGTCGTTGGGCGAAATGGTAAAATCGGCCTGGGGCAGTGAATTTACATGAACCGTTTTTGTTATTGATTCCGAACAACTGTTATTGTTCAACAATGTCAGCGTCACCATGTAATCGCCCGAAGTGGTATAGCTATGCATGATGTTTTGACCGGTACCGGTATTTCCGTCTCCGAAATCCCACGACCATTGAATAATATTGGTTCCCGCATTATCGGTTCCGCTAAAAGTAAAGGGGAGTTCGGCACAGATGGTATCGTTGGGTGCAATGGAGAAATCGGGTTGCGGCAAAGGGTGAACCTGCAATGAGCGGGTTACCGAATCGGTACAACTGTGGTTGTTGGTAACCGTAAGTTTTACATTGTACAAACCGTCGGCAGTATAGAAATGGGTGGGGTTTTGTGCCGTACTGGTGTTGCCGTCGCCGAAATCCCACAGCCACGAATTTACATTGGTGGTACTTGTATCGGTAAAGGTTATTAATTCCGAAACACAAATGGAGTCGGCAGGATTTTGCATATAGCCCGCGCCGGGCAGACTATCCAACGACAGAATCATGGTGGAAGTATCGTTTCCGCAAGGCAAAATTCCGTATGCAATCAAACTCAGCGGAATCTGTCCTACTTCGCCCGCAGCAGGGGTGTAAACCGGAAGCAAAGTATGCGGATCACTGAAAGAACCTGCTCCGCCAATCCATTTTATTGAATCATAATCACTGGCCGACGGGAGAACGGAAGATGTGCTGAAATCAAACGGGTGGCTTTCGCAAAGTGTTTCGTCGGATCCGGCATCGGCAAGGGCGGGCTGATAAACAATTAACTGGTCTGATGCCGTTTTGGAACAAACGGTTAATGTAACGTTAAAGGTATCTGCAACGGCATAGAGGTGTTTTACTATCCTTCCCGTATCGGTGTTTCCGTCATCAAAATCATAAATCCAATCGGTATAAGTAACAGGGTCTCCGGTTCCGGTAAAAGTAACACTGTCCACAAGACAGGCAGGTTGGGGCGAGATTGTAAATCCAACGGTGGGGTCAGTAACCCAAATATCGCGATAGACAGTGTCGGTACAGTTATTATCATTGGTAGCTATTAAGCGAACACTATCCGTTAATATTGCCGCATAAGTATGATTGGACGTCTGGCCCGTACCCGTATTACCGTCGGCAAAATCCCATTCCCAGCTTGTTATATTTGTTCCTGAGGCATCGGAACCCGTAAACGTGGTTTGCGAATCAATACACACCGTATCGTTGGGGGTTATGGAAATGGAAACATCAGGATTGGAAACGAGGTTTATGGGTAATGATGAGGTAGGCCCCGGATTTGAACAGTTGGTATTGGTGCCATATACCTCAATGCTGCCGGCAGTAGCATTTTGAGCAAAATCGACAGTAATAAAGTTATCGGATGTATCCGCCTGATGGATTGTTGCACCTGTTCCGGTATATGACCAATAATATCTCTCGGTACTCGGATCTGCATTTACCGAAAAGGTAACTCCGGTGGTCCCGGCGCAATAATTTTGTGGCGGCGACTGGTTAAAAATAAGCGTATCGGGTTTGCGTTGCATCACCACATTTACCGGAGCGGTGGTTGTGGATACATTATACCACCATGTGTTCATGGTAAGCAAATCGCCATCGGGCCAGGAGTGACACCCTGCACCCGAACATCCCGTAAAATTGGAACCACCGCCTACCTGGGTATCATCCCAATATACCAGAGGTGTCGCTCCCGAGGGGGCTACAATATCAATTGTAAAACCATTGTCGTTACCTTCCACATCATAAAGCGGCAGGTTGGTTAAACCATTAATATAACTTATGGTAAAATCAATATTTACATTGTTAGGCACAGGCGTTCCGTTGGCATCGGTTCCATCCCAGGTTATTATGTTTTCGCCTGCAACTACAACAGACGAAATTGTACGGTCAACATAGGGGTCGTCAAAATCGAGGTTTATATCCACATTTCCGGCTTTATCCACTGTTATATGAAAATCCATATGACCATCGTCACAGTAGGCTTGTGCCCAGGGTGTTCCTATAACACTCCCCAGCGTTGTAGCAGGGGGAAAAAGATTTGTATCGGGTTCGTTGATAAAAATAGGATATTGCGGTGTGTAAGCACCCTGACCGCTAACCGATTGTCTGTCCACAGTCCAGTCTCCCGAATTACCCACACCATTTTGATTACAATAGAGATACCAGACTCCTCCATTCATATCATCCAAGGTTAATGAAGTGATGATACTGTCCGAAGAATAGGGATAAAACGTAGCTGAACAATTATTCATTCCGTAACCTGCATAGCTGTTAAACTGCCAGGCAAAGGAATAGACCCTGCCCTCTTTAGCTTCCTGAGCAACGGTATCGGCAACAGTAATATCAAACAGGTCGATTCTGAATGTACCCGGATCAACCGACCAACTACCCAGTCCGCTCAGTTTCATTCTTTGAAATTCCATGTAATAGGTACCCGTTGCCGGCGGATCCCAGACAATAGCATCATAACCACCCGGATTGCCAAGCTGAACAGGTCCCTGGCGCGCTTCATCAATATTATTAATATAACCGGTTCCCGAAGTCGGTAAATCGGTTTCACTTTTTACTATTGCACCCGAAATATCTTTAATACGATATACAATCTTACGAACTGTTGTAAATCCACTGGGATCAACACCCTGAAACCCGATATAAACTTTTTCAACGGAAGAATCAACTACAAAATAGAGCCGCTCAAGACTGTCGCAATCATAAACCGCAAATTGTGTCCTGTCGCCTGCCCCCTGATTACATTGCGTATCAAAATTACTACAAAAAAACAATCCTGTACTGTAATTAAGTATCCAAATATCTTTGGAGCCTTCGGCAAAAGAAGATGCAGGCGGCTGAGAAAATAAATAAATCAGTAAAGAAAATACCTGAAGAATAAATTTTCTCTTAATCTTTATATAACTGCTAACTTTTCTCTGTAAAAGTCGATTCATAATCCATTAATTAATTTACTAACTCGCCCCGTTTCTTAACAATTATTAACAAAGACAACAAAATAGCATTTATTCGTTGCGTTGCCCTGTATTTTATATTATTCGCGAATAACTGTCAAATTTTAAATTATATAATTAAGTATTTATTCAAATTTATAAGCCACACCCAACCGATACATTACATCACCAATATGTTGCGGCTCCGTAATCTTTTCATCATTTCTGTAATACTCCATCATATACGTGGATCCCGTATATGCAGCATCAAGCATTATATGAACCCCGTTTGCAACCCTTATCTGCATACCAAATTTATAATATATCACAAAATTAGCCTGAACTGCTCCTGTTTCTTTGTATGAAATAGTTGAGAATCGTGTCGTAACAATTACTTCACCCGGCGGTTTAACTACCGTTTGCACCCCGGCATGGATAGCACCGGTAAAAGCAAAATACTCGCTTAAAGGAACCTGAAAAAACATTCCTGCTGTAACAACGGGAATGTAAAAGGAACCCACGTTGGCTGTAGCACTTAAATATGCCGGTGAATCCAGATAGGCTTGCTCCAGTTTTTCTTTATTTACATTGTGTGCATTAAGAATAAAGTTCATTCCCACTCCATAGTTGGGCGAATAAAAATATGCTCCCTGTAAAGTGATGTTATATCCCTTGTTTACCCAACTTGCATATTTAACATTATGACCCGTTCCGAAACGATCGAAAGGCCAAGCAAGACCACCTTGCAATGAAACATGAAGTTTGTTATAATTCCAATACCGATACTGGGAAAACAGCAATGATGGCGATATAAACAAGACCATAAATATAAGTAAATAAAGGTTAACCCGTTTCCTCATTCTTTTCCAATATCAATGTTTCTTTTTAACCCCTATTTTTTACAAAAGGTTGCATTTTTATTAAATTTTGTAAAAAAATACATCATCTTTGCACCGGAAATAATGAAATCGAAAACGGATTCATTACCTGTCTTATCAAAACGGGGTGCACCTATGCAAAGATAGAAAGCTATGCGGAAAAAAGAACGTTTTGAAAAAATAATTGAGTATTTTAAAAAAGAAAAGCCTTTTGCCGAAACCGAGTTGCATTACAAAACACCTTACGAGCTTATTGTGGCGGTAATTCTTTCAGCCCAGTGTACCGACAAAAGAGTAAACGTTATTACACGGAATTTTTTTAGATATTACCCTGATGTTGAGAGTCTTGCCCGTGCCGAACAGAGTGATATTTTTGATCTGATTAAATCCTGTTCTTATCCCAACAACAAAGCCAAACACCTCTCCGGAATGGCTAAAATGCTGATGAATGAATTTAACGGAAAAGTGCCCTCAGATATTAAAGAGTTGCAGAAACTGCCCGGTGTGGGAAGAAAAACCGCCAATGTAGTGGCTTCGGTGGTGTTCAACAAACCTGCCATGGCGGTGGACACCCATGTTTTCCGGGTTTCGGCACGTATCGGGTTAACAACAAATGCCAAAACCCCTTTGGAAACAGAAAAACAGCTTGTGAAATACATTCCCGAAGAACTTATCCCTCTTGCACATCACTGGCTTATACTCCATGGCCGATATGTTTGCACGGCCAGAAAACCCAAATGCAATGAATGCGGAATTAAAGAATGGTGTAAATATTACAAAAACAATTCGGGCTCAGGCAATTAATAAAGAGTGTGATTTATAGCTGCGAAAAGCTTATTTTTGTCAACGTTTTTACCAAAAGAGTTTAATAAATCAAAATTGTAATTAACACATTTTCAAAATGAAAAAAGTATCTTTATTTACCCTTATAATCTTTTTTGCAGGGATTTTTCAATCGTGCGTAAACAATAATAACCCGCATCACAAAGGGAAAAATCCTCATACGAGTTCCAAGCCGGATACCACAACGCATTATCCTCAGGAGAAACACCTGAAAAATGTAAAACAGTTGACATTCGGAGGTGATAATGCCGAAGCCTATTTTAGTTTTGACGACAGTATGATTGTTTTTCAGGCAAAGAATCCGGAATGGGGTGCACAGTGCGATCAAATTTATTACTTCCGTTTTTCCGACGGTGATATGAAAGATACCATACCGACTATACTGAGTGAAGGATTGGGAAGAACTACCTGTTCTTATTTCTTACCCGGTGACACCACCGTTTTATATGCCTCCACCCGCTCGGGAAGCGATGCCTGTCCGCCCGAGCCCAAAAAACGCAGCGACGGAAAATATGTATGGCCCATTTATCAGGATTTTGATATCTATGTGGCAAATCTGAAAGGCGAAATTGTGGATACTTTGGTAAAGAACCCCGGATACGACGCTGAAGCCACCGTCTCTCCGCAAGGCGATAAAATTGTATTTACTTCCGACCGTTCCGGCGATTTGGAACTCTACATCTGCGATATTGACGGCAGCAATGTACATCAGGTAACAAACCAGTTGGGATACGACGGCGGAGCTTTCTTTTCACCGGATGGCAAGCAATTGGTTTTCAGGTCATCCAGACCCCAAACCCCGGAAGAGATAAAAGAATACAAAGATTTGCTTAAAGAAGGCCTGGTGGCTCCCACCGAAATGGAAATTTATGTTTGTAATGTTGACGGAAGCAACCTGAGGCAGGTGACCCACCTCGGAAAAGCTAACTGGGCACCCTTCTTTGCACCCGATGGTAAACGGATTATTTTCAGTTCGAACCATGCCGGAAAACGGGGATTTGAATTTAACCTGTACATGATTAATGTTGACGGAACCGGTCTGGAACGCATTACTTACGACCATGTATTTGATGCTTTCCCCATGTTTTCGTACGATGGTAAAAAACTTATATTTTCATCAAACAGAAACAACGGCGGAACACACAATACAAACCTGTTTATTGCCGACTGGGTGGAATAATTTTTTCCATTAGAAAAGAAAATTTGCTATATTTGTGCAAATTCTTAATTATTGCTGCCATTTCCTCTTGCAATAACAAAAACAACAATTTTCCGGTAGTGACCGGGAATTTTCCCATTCGGAAGTATATAATGTAATTAACGGCAAACTGATTTCCAAAGTGTTTTACGACTCACCGAATGCAACAGGAAATATTGATTTAATTTCGGAATTTAAATATGACAATAATAATAACCTCACTGAATATCATAACTATAATAAAAAGAATGACACATTATTGGAATCAAGTTCCGCCTTTTTTTTACGATACCGGAAAACCGAATGTCGAAAACAACTTTGTATTTCAGAATGCATCCTGACAAGGATATGGTTTTGTACGTCAAGTGTGAGTTTTCTTATTCCAATGATAAATTGAGTAAAGAATTAATCTATACCACTAATGACGGTTTGCCCGTTCAACTTATGGAAAAAAAGGAGTATTTCTATAACGGCGAATTATTAATTGGGATAGATGATCATGCTTATAAAAAAGGGGAATTTGAGTTTGCTTACAAAATGATATACAATTATGATGAGCACGGGGCAATATGATAAATAATAAAGCGGTATTTACAAACGGTGAATTGTTTTATTCCAACCATATTACCTACGAAGCTGGCAAAACAAATATAAAATCTTATTACTACCCTTTCATATCTCCACCCGCATGGCCCACCGCGATCTGAAAGGACATTCCCTATTTCTCCCTTTCTCTGTTTCTCCATTTCATGCCCTCGCCCACTCGTCTCTTCATCCCCTTCGTCCTCTTGTCCATTCATCCATACCACATAAAACATAAAAATGTCACATATCACATCAAAAATATTACATCCAAAATATTACATCCAAAATTCCCTACTTTTGCGCAATGCACAAGAAGTTTTTAAAAAATCTGGCGCTGCTGCTGTTTTTGAACCTGCTGGTCAAACCATTCTGGATTTTAGGGGTGGACCGTCAGGTGCAAAATGTTGTGGGTACCGACGAATACGGATTTTATTTTTCCATATTTAACTTCTCGTTCCTCTTTTTTATTTTTCTCGACCTCGGCATAACCAATTTCAACAACCGCAACATTGCCCAAAACAACCAACTGTTGAGCAAACATTTTGCCGGTATCGCATCACTGAAACTGATTCTCGGTATATTATACGGCATCATTATTTTTCTTATCGGAATCATCATAGGCTACGAGGGAAGGCAACTTTACTTGTTGGGCTGGGTCGGGTTCAACCAGTTTCTTCTTTCGTTCATCCTCTATCTAAGATCAAATATATCCGGTTTGCTCATGTTCAAAACCGACAGTTTTCTCTCGGTACTCGACAGATTACTGATGATCGGTTTTGTAAGCATCCTGCTTTGGACAGGGCTTTTTTCTCAGCAATTCACCATCGAATGGTTTGTTTATGCCCAAACCCTGGCTTACGTCATAACCCTGTTTGTGGCACTCACAGCCGTTATCCGGAAATCAGGCAAACTAAAACTGAACTGGAATACCGCTTTTTTTCTGATGATTATTAAAAAAAGTCTTCCCTTTGCCTTATTGGTGCTTATTATGAGTTTTTACAACCGCATTGACTCCGTTTTATTGGAAAGATTACTGCCTGGCAAATTGGGCGACGAGCAATCGGGCGTATATGCACAGGCCTACCGGCTGTTGGATGCCGGACAAAATTTCTCCTACCTTTTTGCCGTATTGCTGTTGCCGCTTTTTTCCAAAATGATTAAAGAAAAACTAGAAATCGGAAGATTGGTACGCATTGCCTTTTCCATTATTATTACCGGCTCATTGCTCGTGGCTGTTTCGGCACTTTTTTTCGGCAAAGAGGTAATGCAACTGATGTATGTGCAGCATCCCGGCGAAACGGTTGCACATTATCTCGGACGTATCGACCAGTCGCAACATATTTTTAAATTACTCATGTTCAGCTTTGTATGCGTTTCGTCCAATTATATTTTCGGAACACTGCTTACAGCCAACAACAACCTGAAAGCCCTTAACCTGATAGCATTGGCCGGATTGGTGACCAACCTTGCCTTCAATTTTATTCTTATTCCTAAATACCATGCCGTTGGCTCAGCCTATGCCAGCCTCGGCGCCCAAACCATGACAGCACTGTTGCAAACGGGGCTCGCGTTTTATTATTTCCGTCTCGATTTCAGCAGAAGCTGGATTATCAGATTTTTTATGGCAATAATCCTGATGTTTGGTGCGGGAGTAGTGGTTACTCAATATTCAACCCTGGGATGGGGCAGCAATCTGATTATTACTTTTGCGCTGGGACTTACCGCTTCATTTCTCCTGAGACTATTGAATATCAGGGAATTTATCTCTATATTGAAAAGCGATAAAGAGGTTGTAAAAGGTTGAAGCTGACAATTAATAGAACTTGTTTAAAGTCAAAACATTAGATGAATTATAAAATATTGAAAACCAGAAAAGTGAATATCTTTTTTCTGGTTTCCAGCATTTTAAATTCACTATCATTGCATTAACGTTAAACAAGTTCCAAGTTAAACAACTATATTTTTCGCAAACAGAAATTAACTTGAAAGCATTTGTTTTTTACGAGTTATTCATCAAATGGCAACGGCACTGCCAATTTTTCCGAAACCTTTTTAATTCCCTCAAAGGATTTTTCCGACAGAGTAATCCCCTCTTTCATTTTTATCTGTTCCGATTCCCGTTCCGGGTCGCCGGGAATAATAACCCGCTCTTTTCCTTCAATAACACCGGCATTTCTAAATGCTCTGATCCACCTGTCCATATCTTTTTTAAATTCCGAGGCAGGCCTGAATGCATCAATTCGCATGGCTCCGAAAAAATGGCCGATACCGTTATCTTCCGCTCCGGTTTTGTCTTCCACATAACTTAATGTGGGCACCACCGTAGGGCCGAAATTGGCACCCGAAAGCACTGCCGAAAAAATATCCACCAATGCGGTCAGGCAAAAGCCTTTGTGTCCTCCCGTTTCCGGATTACCGCCCAAAGTTCTCAACGCCCCTCCTTTTTGCAAAACAGCAGGGTCATCAGTAATGCTGCCTTTATAATCCTGCACCACACCCATTGGGGCTTTTTCGTCTTTGGCAGCCAGCACATCCAATTTGCCGCGGGAAACGGGAGCCGTGGCAAAATCGGCCACAAAAGGCGGCTCTTCGCCTGCCGGAACAGCCACGGCAATGGGATTGGTGCCCAGCATCCCCTCTTTTCCGAATGTAGGCGCCACCAGCGGATTGGCATTGGTTGTAGCAAAACCGATCATGTCTTCTTCGAGCGCCATCATAGAATAGTAACCGGCAATTCCGAAATGGTAGGAATTGCGAACGGCAACCCACGCCGTACCGGCGGTTTTTGCTTTTTCAATGGCCAGCCGCATGGCTTTGGGAGCCGTTACCAGCCCAAATCCCTTACCGCCGTCCACCAGAGCCGTGGAAGGGGTTTCGTGTACTATTCTGAAATCCGGCGTTACGGTTATTCTTTTGGTTTCCCAAAGCCGCACATATTCCGGAAGCCGCATCAGCCCGTGTGTAGAAATATTTCGCAACTCGGCACGCATTAATATGTCTGCCGCCTGCCGGGCTTCATCATCGGGCAACCCCATTTTTTCAAATACGCCTTTTGTAAAATCAAAAAGCTGATGGTATGAGAAATTCATTTGATTCGATTATATTTATAAAGGTCGGAAAAAAATATTGAACTTGTTCAAAGTATAATAAAACAATTGTAATATAAAATATTGAAAACCAGAAAAGTGAATATCTTTATTAAAAACCCACCCCTACACCTCCCGACGTAAAGTCGGGACAGGCTCTCCAAGGAGGGGAATAGTGGAATTCATTTTCTGGTTTTCAATATTTTATATTCATTTTCATTATATTAACTTTAAAAAACTCATTGTATAGACTATTATCATCATTTAATCAACCCGATAACATCATCGGCATTTTGTTGCGCTTTTTCGGGTGAAGTTGACTCGGCATAAATGCGCATAATGGGTTCCGTATTGGAAACCCTTAATTGCACCCAGCCGTCGGGGAAATCAATTTTAATTCCATCAATAGTGAGAACCGGAAATTCAGCGTATGCTTTTTTTACCTTTTCAAAAATCTGCTGAACATCCATACCCGCTTCCAGATTGACCTTGTTTTTTGAGATAAAATAATCGGGATAGGTGGCTCGCAATTCCGAAATTTTCATTTTCCTTTTTGCCAGATAGGTCAGAAAGAGTGCGGTTCCCACCAATGCATCGCGGCCATAGTGCAATGCGGGATAAATTACACCGCCGTTACCCTCGCCACCGATCACGGCTTCGGTCTCTTTCATCTTTTCCACAACATTCACCTCACCCACTGCCGAAGCGGTATAGGTGCCACCCGCTTTTTCGGTAACATCGCGCAAAGCACGCGTTGACGAAAGATTGGACACCGTATTTCCTTTGGTGTGTTGCAATACATAATCGGCCACTGCCACAAGCGTATATTCTTCGCCGAACATCTCTCCGTTTTCCATTACAAAAGCAAGCCTGTCCACATCGGGGTCAACCACAATACCCAAATCAGCTTTTTGTTCCGTGATAACTTTTGAAATCTCCGTCAGATTCTCCGGCAACGGCTCGGGATTATGGGGGAACATTCCGTTGGGCTCGCAATAAAGTTTAATCACCTCTTTTATGCCCAGAGCTTCCAACAATTTGGGAATGGCAATTCCTCCGGTGGAATTTACTCCGTCCACAACCACCTTAAATCCGGCAGCGGCAACAGCCTCTTTATCAACCAAATCGAGTTCCAGCACTTTTTCTATGTGTTTCTCTATGGTATTTAAGTCCTCAGTTATTTTTCCAAGGGAGTCAACATCCGCAAAAGAAAAATCGCTTTTTTCAGCTTTGTCCAGCACGGTTTTCCCTTCTTCGGCAGAGATAAATTCCCCCTTTTCGTTAAGCAATTTAAGGGCATTCCACTGTTTCGGATTATGGCTTGCAGTGAGGATAATTCCCCCGTCGGCTTGTTTGTCGGTCACCGTAACCTCAACCGTAGGCGTTGTGGAAAGTCCCGTATTGATTACGTTGGCACCCATTCCCGAGGCTGTTGCCGTAACAAGCTGCTCAATCATCTTTCCCGAAATACGTGCATCACGACCCACAACAAGTGTTATCTCCTTTTTGCCCGCTTTTTCCTGCATCATCTCCACAAAAGCAGCGGTAAACTTTACCGTATCTACGGGGGTCAGGTTTTCCCCTTCTTTTCCGCCAATAGTTCCCCTGATGCCTGATATTGATTTGATTAATGTCATATGAACCGGTTTTTATTAATTCTGCACAAATGTAAATAAATATACAAAGGAGTTTCAGACACCTTTTAAAATAAAAGTTTCGAATTCTGATATTTTCTTAATCGTATCGTCTTACATCCCCCATGCGATTCAAAACGTTTCAAAATGATACGGATTGTCATGTTTTGTTAATAAACACAACCACCGGAAAGTCGTTAATACCCACAATTCCAGATTAATATATTTATGGCAACAAAAATGAAAGGTAAACAAAAAAAATAGTTTTATCATGATACAAATATCAGATCTTAAAATCATAATTCATCTGTTTATACACAATCCGAAAGAGGTGGAACCGGGAAGAAAATTCATCGGCAATTTTCCCAAAGGTAAAAGTAATAGCAGTTTGTTGCTTGTAAAACAAAACGACCTTCTTACCGGATCATACAAAAAAGAGGACTGGCTTTTATTCGACGGTAAAACGAGACTGGAACAGAGCGGATACCTTCGTAAAGTATTTTATTATATCAATAATCCTGACGGAACCATACGCTGGATTTACCCCGGATATTTAAAGAAACCGGTGTTTTTGGCTTTTTATGCCAAAACCGATATCAGAGCCAGACTTATTGCCCTGTTTTATTGGCTATCATTTGCAACAGGTCTAAAAAAGATAGTCTCCTCAGGAGCATTTACGGTATATAAAAAGATTGAATATTCACGCGGAAAACATTTTTTGTTTGACGGAAGGAACCGTTTTGCCATATTTACCGGAACCGTTGGCCCCAACCGTAAAGCCGTTTTAATCGGCCAACGAAATAAAGAGCACAATGAAAACAGCCGGTTTTTTGTAAAAATTCCGCTTACCGAACGTGCCCTTGACAATATTTTACATGAAGACAAGTTCCTTTCGGAATACAATCCTCCTGAAAATACGGTAATTCCGGTTTCACGTTACTGGAACGACCCGCCATATATCTTTCTTTCGGATATAAAACCGAAAGGCGGCATTCAAAATACCCGTTTCGATAAACCGAAAATAAATTTCATTGTTCACAATGTAAAAAATTCAAAACGAACTTCGGTAAAAAAATGTGAAGCATTGAAAGAATCGGAAAGATTGTTTTTAAAAACCGATTTTTCCAGATTACCCGGTTCACATA
>JALVZH010000120.1:15217-26571 GCA_027022105.1 Bacteroidales bacterium
GAGCACAAAAGCTTTAAACAAATTAAAGAGCAAAGTTTCAAAATGTTTGACGATCCTTCAATTTCCTGGATAATTCAGAAAAAGAAGATATCTCCCATCGACTATCTGCAGTATTACCTGATTCTTAATGTCAGCTATTATCTTTATATTTACAGCATACAGGAGAAACTTCACAGACAGGTTAAATGGCAAATCAATGTCTGGGACGAAGCATTGGAATATCTTGTTCAGCTTCAATACAGTGAAGGCTACAAAGGGGTGTTTATCGAAAACCTGAGAAAATTCCTTTCGGTAAGAAAATATGCCATTATTAAAAGACTGGTAAAGCCCGAAGATTTGGTACACACAAACAACGATTTGGATCTGCTTGTCAAGCCCGAAACAGCCAACGATATTTATTCATTTTGCAAGAACGATCCCGGAGTTACTTATGTAAAACGATTCAAACGGTCGTATATGCATACTTTAGAGATATATTTTGACGACTTAAGTTTCTTACGCATCGATTTACTACTTTCGGTACGTAGAAAAACATTGGTCTTTCTTGATAGTGAAAAAGCACTGTCAACCGCAACCATGGCAAAAAACGGTTGGAAATATATTTTACCGGAATTTGAGCTGAGTTATGTAAAAGGATTTTATTGGTTAAACGGCGACAATATACCGGAACGGTATGTGCGTTTTTACGGTTTGGCTCCTGAGGAGATTTCCGTTAGCGCCTTTAAAAAATTTAAAAATACTTTAATCAATAATCCTTTAAATAAATGGCATAAAAGACTGGGCTATCTTGCAGGTTATATTGTTGATATAGTAAAACATATAAGCTTTGCCGAAGGAATTGTAATAACCTATAGCGGTGTGGACGGTGCAGGTAAAACAACCGTATTATCGGAGATTGCAAAAACCCTTAAAAACAAATACCGTAAAGAGGTTGTTGTCCTGCGTCATCGTCCCTCCCTGCTGCCCATCATCAGCGCCTGGTTTTACGGCAAAGAAAAAGCGGAACGTCTGGCTGCATCACAACTGCCGCACGAAGGAACAAATAATAATGTATTTTCGTCTTACCTAAGGTTTTTCTATTATTTAACCGACTATTTGTTAGGCCAGTTTTACATTTACCTCAAATATGTAACAAAAGGTTATCTGGTTATTTACGACCGTTATTATTTTGATTTTATCAGCGATCCGAAGCGTTCCAATATGGTTGTAAATACAGGCATAACAAGATTTTTCTACAGGTTTTTAATTAAACCCGAATTCAATTTCTTTTTATATGCCGATGCAGATGAAATTTTATCAAGAAAAAAAGAACTCAGCAAAGAAAAAATTATTGAATTGACTAATAATTACCGCAAATTGTTTTCCCATTATAACAGCCATTACCATAAATCAAGATATGTAATTATTAAAAATTCGGATTTAAAAAATACCATAAAAAGTATAGAAAGAGAATTTGTTTATCATCAAAATTAAAAGCGGGAGATGAAAAAAATTCTTGAACATATAATAAGGCTGCGAAATCCGAGATTCCGTTTCGATCCGGATGTAACATTGTATATGATTGTTTCATTGTTCATCAATAAATCTTTTTATCTGTTACGGGGCTGGAAGATGCTGTTAAAAGGGAAAAAGCCGAAAAATCTCCTGCTGGGAAAGCACGTAAGGTTTTTTAATCTGCCCCGTATAGAGTGGGGGCGCTGGAACAAACTGGAAGATTATGTTTATATCAGTGCTTTGGGAAAAGGAAAAGTTTCTTTGGGCGACAATGTAGGTATCGGGGCTTTCAGCAGGCTGATCATTTCCACATCATTTGACAACCTGGGAAGTTTTATTAAAATCGGGAATAATGTGGGAATAGGAGAATTTGCTTACCTCGGCGGAGCCGGCGGACTTGAAATAGGTGATGATTGTATTGTTGGCCAATACCTGAGTTGTCATCCCGAAAATCACAATTATTCAGACTCAAAAGAGCTGATACGGCATCAGGGAACAAACAGGAAAGGCATTAAAATAGGAAAAAACTGTTGGATCGGTTCAAAAGTTACTGTTCTCGATGGTGTTCAGATAGGCGATAATTGCATTATTGCAGCCGGTGCAGTGGTTACGAAAAGCATGCCTGCCAACAGCATCATTGGCGGTGTGCCGGCCAAAGTAATAAAAAAAAGAGGTGAAGGTTGACATGAAAACAATTCTGATAACGGCATATGCGGTAAACCCATATAAAGGTTCGGAGGACGGCTCGGGGTGGAACTTTATTAAACAGGCTGCACGCTTTAATAAAGTAATTGCCATAACCCGCCAAAACAATGCTCCTGATATTGAGCGATATATAAAAGAGAATCCGGAAAAGTGTTTCGAAAACCTGAAATTCAAGTATTTCGACCTGCCGTATTGGATGAGGTTCTGGAAAAGAAAAAACCGGGGTGCTTTGCTCTATTTTTATTTGTGGCAAATGGCCTTGCCCAACTTCATTAAAAAGGAGAAAACAGATTTCGACATTGCTCATAACCTGAATTTTCATAACGACTGGACACCAACTTTTTTGCATAAACTCGGAAAACCCCTTGTATGGGGACCTGTTGAACACCATCCCCCGATACCAAAAGAGTTTATCAGAAACGTTTATGGATTCAGCCCGTGGCTTATCGACCGCTTATATGATTTTACCAAAAACTTTTTAAGAAGATATAATCCGGCAATTCGAAAAGCATATAAAAAAGCGGAAATAGTTATTGCCGGACACAGCGGTGTATTAAACAAACTCCCGGTTAAAGTAAAACGGATTGAAATGATGAGTTTGGTTGGAGCTGATGTACCACCAACGGTTTCGAAAAAAAAGAAAGATGGTTTTACGGTTATCTCCATAGGCAGGTTTGTCCCTCTCAAAGGATTCGACATTACCGTTAAAGCATTTGCACGATTCTACAACCGGTTGCCTGACGAAAAAAGAAAGAAAACCACATTGGAACTGGTAGGAAAAGGGGCTTTGAAAGATTACCTGGTAAAACTCGGAAAAGATTCCGGTCTCGGGGAAAGCCTGAAAATTACCGAATGGATGCCTGCAAACGAATTAACAAAAAAGTACAACGAAGCGGATGTTTTTTTATTCCCTTCACACGAAGGTGCCGGCATGGTGGTGGTGGAAGCGCTTTCGTTCGGGCTGCCTGTTATTTGTTTTGATAACAACGGACCGGGAGAAATTGTTAACGATAAATGTGCTTTTAAAGTGCGTGCAGGAGATTATGATTCCACTGTTGAGACATTTGCCGGTTATTTGACAACGCTTTACGAAAACCGGGATTTACGCAAAAAAATGTCGAATGAAGCTAAAAAAACTTTCCTGGAGAAATATTATTGGAACAAAAAGGGTGAGAAATTAAGGGACTGGTACAATAGCCTGACAATTGAGAAGTAGAAAATTATTATGAAAATACTTGCGGTACATATATACAACGATTTTAGCGGAAGTCCGCTCGTTCTTTCCCAGTTGTTAGAATATTGGTCGAAAAAAAATTATGATGTACACCTTTATACATCTGGACAAAAAGGAAGACTCTCGGATATTCCAAAGGTTAAATACCATTTGCATAACTATAACCGGTCGGAAAACAAATTGAAAACCTTACTGGATTTTATAAAAGTAAATTACATATTGTATAAAAAAATAAAACGTGATGCCCGCAAAGGAGATGTGGTATATATAAATACATTAATGCCTTTTGGTGCCGCACTTGCAGCCAGGAAGAGGGGAGCAAAAGTTATCTATCACGTGCACGAAACATCCGTTCGTCCCGAACGTCTAAAAGCTTTTTTAAAATGGATACAGAGAAAAACCGCCTCTTTTAATATATATGTTTCAAAATACCTTAAAAAGACAGAGGGATTCGATGCAAGCAATGAATTTGTTGTACACAATGTTCTTTCGGACAAATTTTTTGAAAGAGCCAATCGATTTTTAGAACAAAAAAGAGACGAAGAAAAAAAGTCGGTGTTGATGTTGGCATCATTGAGAGCTTACAAAGGGGTAAACGAATTTTTGGAACTTGCCCGTCTTTTACCGGATAAGCCGTTCGATTTGGTTTTAAATGCATCCGAAGATGAAATAAAGAAATTCATGAAAAACCAACAAATTCCGGAAAATCTAAATGTATGGCCTGCCATAAAAGATGTACACCCTTTTTATCAACGTGCAAAAATTGTAGTTAACCTTTCCCGTCCCGATCAATGGATTGAGACTTTCGGGATGACCATAATAGAGGCATTGGCCTACGGACTGCCCGTTATTGTTCCGCCGACGGGCGGCCCTGCTGAAATTGTAAAGGAAGGTTTCGGCTTTACCTTAAGTTGCTATAATCTGAAAGAAATTGCAGGTGTGTTGTCCGCTTTATACAACAGGGATGAACTGTACAAAAGGCTTTCGGAGAATGCCGCAGAAGAAGCGAAAAAATTCAGGTCCGCAAAATTTAACGAAACTATCGAGGATATAGTTTTCGGCACTTTTACAAAAGAGAATACATAGATAGCTGACAGATGCTTTTTAAAGGATTTTTTTATCTATTTTAGCAAATAGATTTTCATTGCGGCAGCAAAGACAAGTTCGGAACATGAGAAGCCTGAAAGAGAGAAAAACGGAGTACGATAAGTTAGGCAACAATTTACGCATTATTATTTACACAATGATTTTGCTAATGATTGCCAGCTATTTCACCATTTCAAAAGTGGTAATGATTACTCAGGCTTTTAAAATGGGTGTCCGTTTGTTGCTGACAATATGGGCTGTTATCATTCTCTACCGTTTACATTCAAAAGGATTTCAAACAGGGCTTGAGATTACAAACCGAATGGCATTATGGTTGTATTTTTTATATCTGTTACTGGGTTTTGCTTCCTTTTTGTGGACCACTAACATCTATTTTTCGGCCTTACAATGGCTGATGATAGTACAAAGTTTGGTGCAAGCCTATTTGCTTTACCGTATTTTTTTGATATACAACTGGTATTTCAGCAACCGGCCAATCCGCATGACCAATGTCTTTTCCATTTCGGTTTTTATTATTGCTTCAATACTTTTAATCGGTTCGGTAGTAGCACCCGATATTTTTTACAGGGCGACACACGGCGGCACCGAACAGAGACTGGGAGGATATTTGATGAACCCTAACGAGCTGGGGATGCTCACTTCGTTGGGTTCGGCCGTTGCTTTTTTGGAACTGGGGAAAGCAAAAAACAAATGGTTTATAATATCTATACTCATAGTCAATTTTATTGCGCTGGTACTCACATCATCAAGATCTTCGGTTATCGGTTTTTTAATTGTGGTTACGATAATCGTAAACAGAACCGCTTCAGCAAAAGTGAAATTTTTTGTTTACATGATTATAGCCTTAGCCATTCCGCCCTTAGTGCAGCTTATTATCTTTAAACAGGGGAATGTTGAAGAAGTAATGAATATGACAGGGCGTTTACCATTTTGGAAAGCCTTGCTAAATGAGGGAATAGTAAAAGAACCATGGCTTGGATTCGGATTTCAGAGAATATATTATACCGAGAGGTTTGTAAGTCTTTTTGCCTATCCGGGAATGATGACCCACAACGCCTTTTTGCAGGTACTTATGAACCTCGGATTTATCGGTTTTGCAGTTGCAATTGCCCAAATTGTTTTTACCGTAAGGGGAGTTGTTAACATTAAAAACATTGAATACGGAAACATCTTTCTTGCATTTATCATTCCGCTAATTATCAACTCGCTAACAGAATTCGGGATTTTCGGAAATGCAAATTATGCAATCTTTTTTTATCAACTTCTTATTTTTATTGTGGTACTGCGTCCCAAAACACATTTAAACAGTTATGAATATATAAAAGAGCTCCGGTTACGGAAATATTACGGACTTCCAAAACCGGAAATTATTCCCGGGACCCGACCCCCTGGTGCTGATGAAATTATTGAACAAAAAGCATTAATTTGAATATTACCCCTGTTCATGAAAGACTAATTCCGAATAAACTTTTATTAAATCGCCGGCTATTTTTGGCCATGTAAACTCCTGTTTTATCATTCTTAAAGCATTACCTTTCATTGCTGCCAGTTTGTTTTTCTTATGAAGTACAAACATTTCTTTAATTGCACGGGAAAGTTCGCCCGGATTGTTTTCGGCCAAAACCATGCCTGCATTATATTTCCGGATGTATTCTCCCACATTTGTCTGCTCGCTAACAATAACGGGAACCTGCTGAACGGCAGCTTCGAGCACGGCACCCGGCATTCCTTCGTTTCTCGAAGGATGTAAAAAAATATCGAAAGAAGCTATTTCCATCTCTTTTTCCCGACCATATCTGGGCCCTGTAAATTCAAAGACTTCATTTACCCCCTCTTTTACCAAAAGCTCCTTAAACAACTTTTCCTCTTTTCCGCTTCCTACAATTTTTACCGCTATCTGTTTTTTAATGTCGTTATCGAGCAATTTTACGGCTTTTGCAATGATATCCAACCCTTTGGTATGGATGTCTATTCTCCCCAAAAATCCGAAAACCGTTTTTTCTTTTTCTGTTTTAACTATTTCAGGATAATCAGTTTTAACGGTTTGACCGTTGGGAATTACAACAGCCCGAACCGAATTGTCAATAAGCCTTAATCCGTCTTCTTCGCTTTTGCCTATCAGATGTACAGCAGAAGCTCTTTTAATTATCTTTTTCTCAAAAACAGGAAAATACCAGGCTTTCACCGCACGATTTTTTTTCATAGCCACTACATTATAGGCTCCGTGCGAAGTAATTATGAAGGGTATTTTATTTTTTGATAATATTTTTGCAATGGTTACAAAAGAGGGGATAAAACCTCCATGAAGATGTACAATAGCAGGTTTTTTAATATTTTTCAACCTCTCTTTCAGCTTTGGCGAAATAATAAAAGGGATTTTTAAGTCTTTAAAAAGTTCAAGATTATACTCATAATTATAATCTACAGCCTCAAAGGGGGTGGGTGTGATTCCCAGCATGGTAACGGGATAACCCGTTTTTTTCTGGTTATCGGCTAAAAAAAAGGCAACTTTATTAACCCCGTTCATCCGGTTGGGGTTTCCTTTGCCAAGAACAATATGGATAATATTTAAATTTTCTTCCATATTTTTTTCAAAAACAAGGTATAAAAAACAATATTTAATATTTGTGCCGAGCATAGTCCTGCCAGCGCACCTTCCAGTCCCCATGTTTTAACAACGGGAAAAGCCGCCAATATGGTAAATCCGCTTATCAACAGGTATGACAAAAAAATAAATTTTGTTTTTTCAGCAGCACGCAGTGTGATTTGAAACAGCGTATTGGTAAAAACAAATAACTGAAGCGCGGCAAAAAAAGCCAGAACCCAGTAATATTGCAAAAACTTTTTACCATATAACAACCACACAATTTCCTTTGAAAAAACGATAAAAAGCAAAACACTTACAATGGTAAACACCCCGCCTTTAATAAAAATATCTTTTAAGTATTGTGTCAACGCGGATTTGCCTTTATGTTTCAGAAGCTTGGAAGCTGAAAAAGGCACTCTGTTTTCCAGGGCAAGAAAAAAGACATTAAATACTCCTGATGCACTTTGTCCGAGCCTGATAATTCCAAGTGCAGAAGCCCCCAGTATGGTTCCGGCTGCCACAATAAAATAGTTTCCGGCAAACCACTGCAACAAACCGGTAAAAAGCAGCCAACTGGAAAAATTCCATATCTCTTTAAACAGTCCCGTTATTTGACCGGTAAAAAAGAACTGAGGCTTCAATTTTATCCATGAAATAATAACAGCCATACCTGTCGATACGGTTTGAACAATAAAAATAAACATTAAAGAAGGGGTAAAAAAAGGTATGATAAACAGCACCGGCAAATAGGCGATTACATCCATAAGAAATGCAAAAGACAATGCCCCCATATTAATCAGGCTGCGGCGGTTAAAAGTATGTGACAGAAAAAAGAAAATCAGAAAGAAAATTACAAAACCGAATTTTTCGATAACCCATTTTGAAGCAAAATTATGTGCATAATAAGCAAATAATGCTGAAAACAAAGAAAGCATAAAGGAAACCATTATGTTCCAGCTAAAAAATCTGCTCCAAACCGTATGGTTCTCATTCTTTGCCCAAAAGGTCATAAGCGGGCTTAGTACCATAGACTGCTGAATACTCATGGCAAAAATAAGAACAAGCCACACCATACTGTATATACCGAATATTTCCAGGCCGTAAATTCGTGAGAGAAGAACCACGAGCAGAAAATTGCTTCCGCTGGCAATTCCCTGAAGCCCAACCATTATTATCTTATTCCTGTTTTTATTCAGGGCAACTTTTATCATCCTAAAAATAACTTTCTTTATATCTTTTTACAAAGGATATGAGATCGGAAGGAATTTCGTCATAATTATATCGTGATCCCACGTACAAGCCGGTATAGTTTATCGATTTTGTGATACCGTTTAAAAGAATATACATATTGTCGATACCGAACTCTTCTTTTATGAAATCGGGATTCATCAGATACAAAGTCCGGGTATAATTGGCCCGGAAAAGATAAAGGTTAGCAGTAGCAAGTTTCATCAGTTTTATCGCATCTATTGCATTGGCTGTTGCCGGTGTATCTACAATTACCAAATCGAATTGTTCGCGTACTGCATTTATTTTATGTTCAAAATTAGGATTCCCGAATATTTCGGAAGGGAGTTCATTCAAATGACCGGCCGTTATTATGTACAAATTACTTCGCTTTGTTTGCAGTGCAACATCGGAAAGTGTGCTGCGGCCCATAATAAAATCGGCTACTCCGTTCACTTCTCCCACATTGAAAACTTTATGAATTTCGGGTTTGCGCAAATTAAAATCCATAAGTACGGTACTAACCCCCTTCCGCGCATAACTTTCGGCGAGGTGCCTGGCAACAAAACTTTTACCCTCTTTTTTAATGGTGGAAGTAACCACAACCAACCCTTTATTGGAAACAATTTCCTTTACGGTTAAGGTATTTGCAAGGCTGTTAAAAACTTCCTGCCTCACAGGCCCGTATTTTCCTTTGGTGATTTTCGGTACCAAAGCAGCTACCGGAATGGTAGTCTGTTTCTCAATTTGCGACCTTTCCTTAACAACCGAGAAGAGGAAATCTTTTAAATAAATCAATAAAATCCCGACAATAATGCTAAGGAGCCCCGAAACAAAAAGTATTAATGTTTTGTTGGGCGTTACAGGCTCATCGGGAACATGGGCATGAGAAATCACTCTGTGAAAAGATATCTTGGCATTTAACTGGGTAGCGGCTTCAATCTCTTTCTTCCTGAGGAAAACGTAAATATCCTGAACTATTTGAAAATTCCGGTTTAAAACCACATACTCTTTCTCGCGTTCGGGTAACCGGTCAAACATTTTAGTGCTTTTTTCATATATGCTGTCAAGATAATGTTTCTGGATTTCAATATCCTGCTGGGTTGATTTAATGCTCTCTTTAATATATTTTACAATATCATTAATTTTTCTGTCAACAGCTTTTACCTTTTCGCTTTCGGGAGTATAGGTCAACAATAAATCCTCTTTTTCCGATTGATAGAGTTTTAATTTTTTCATCAATTCGGTATAAAGCAGGTCGCCAAAAGCATTTTTTGGGGCATAATGGTCAAAATCAATACCTTTTTCATTTATGTATTTATTTAAGGTATCCAGTGTTGCCTTCTGAATAAGCAGATTGTCAAGTTGTAATTTAATTTTTGAAATTTCGCGCAAACCGGTTTCCGTTTCCTGATAAGTGTTTACCACTTTATATTTTTTCTTAAACTCTTTTAGTTTCCTTTCAGCTTCTTCCAGCTCTTTACCGGCTTCCTTTATTCTTTTACGTATAAATTCAAGCGATTTCTCCGAAACATACGATTTTCTGTCTATATAATCATCAATATAGGCTTCAGCCAGTGCATTTACCATATTGGCACTTCGCAAAGCTGATTCGTCACGGTAAATAATCAATATGACAGGCACATACTCCTCGGTTTCTTTAACTTTCAGGTTGGATTTTACAAGTTTCTCCAATGCAGTTCTCGAATTGATACGAAACTGATAATGGTCAAAAAGAACGTTGTCGGGTTTATTAAACTTCGGCGGATTGGGAACAAGTTTTATTTTCACCGAATCGTTTTGCAACCATTCGTTAAATTTTCCCTCATACCGGTGCCTGCCCAGTTTATCTGAAAATTCAAGAATATATTTCTCACGGTTATTAATAAAAACATCCACCTTTTTATCAACAAGCCTTTTGTCGGCAGAATCATACTTTACAATAAAAGGTGTTTCGTGGTAAATATCCGAAGTTCTTATTTCTCCAACCCTGTAATAACAAACATCAAAATCCATATAATCCAAAGCCCTGTCAATTATTACCTGACTTTGAATTAATTCCACCTCAGCCTTGATGTCCTCATTGGTGCTGAATACGTCAAAATCCTTGAAAAGATTGGCTGCGGAAAATCCGTATGTATTTCTATCTATTTTTACGGTTGCAACCGACTGAAACATCGGGTTTTTATAAGAAAGCATTTTTTTTACCGTCAGAATGGTGGCCAAAAGGATAAACAATAAAAACGGCATTGACTTAATCGTTTTTATTACCAGCCTTTTTATGTATTGCGAATCATTCATCAGGTACAATTAAATTAATTTTGTTTAATAAAAGTAAGTATCAAAATTGCCGAAGAAATAATAGCGGTAAATGGAATTATTACCGAAACCCTCTTGTCTGTTTTCTTGGCATTTTTGGCCGGGACATAAATAAAATCGCCAGAATGTATATTCAGGTTTTGATCAAAATAGGGAGGCATAGAGGTCAAATCGAGAACATACTGATATGAAGTGTCGGCACTATGTCTGATCAGTTTTACATGTTTTTTGTCAGCATAAAAATCAAAACCACCGGCTTCGGCCAAAACTTCAATAATGGAAGGGCGTTCTTTGTTAAACGTATATCTCCCGGGATGGAGCACCTCTCCCAAAACGGTTACATCATTGTTGAGCAACTGAATTTCAATTATAGGATATTTCAGAAATTTCCCATACATACCTGCAAGATATTTTTCGGCCTGGGATAATGTTAAACCCGACAATTTAATCTTACCGAGCCGCGGTAAAGTAGCATACCCGTCCTCGTCGATAAGCAGCCATCGTCCGTAAACTTCATTTGCATTGTAAATACTGTAAATTGAGCCAACGGATAACTCGTCGTGATCCCAGATACTTAAATTAATTTTATCGTCAGGTTCCAAAACATGGGTGTAAGATTTGTCTATTAACGAATCGGCTATCAGTTGTTCGTCGTATTCACCTGCTGTTTTTTCGAGCAAA
>JALVZH010000120.1:26581-34971 GCA_027022105.1 Bacteroidales bacterium
TCTAACCGAAAGCCAATTTTTTACGCAGCGGTTTACTCCATAGAGCTCTAAAATAAGATTTTTTTCTTAACGAATTAATCTGCTCAATTTTTCTGATAATATCCAATAAATTTTTAAATGCCGCTTCATCTTTTATTACATAATCAAATGCTCCGTATTTTAACGAATTAACTGCTGCAACAACATCATTCTGCCCAGAGAGCATAACAACATATATGTCGGGATCAAAAGATTTAATCCTTCGCAAAACACTAACCCCGTTAATATTAGGAAGGTTTATGTCGAGAATTACTATCTGGGGCAGGGTATAAAGATTGTCGAGAAAATATTCTCCCGTACTAAATATTTTAGGGCGGGGATATTTCTTGCTTTCGAGAAAATCGGCAATTACTCCTGCATAAAACAGATCGTCGTCAACAATGTAAATTTTTTCACTTTTCATGGCTCATTCCTTTTTTGTTTTTTTACTGTTATCCGATTACCGTACCAAATTACAAAACGTCCTGTTACTTACCGGGTTTATACGTTTTGACACAAAAAGCACTAATTGATATTTTATTTTTATTTTGACACTCCGGTTTTATTTCGATACCACATTTCACATTTAATACTTTTTTACTATATTTGCAAAAAAGTTAAATTCCTATTGTAATTATTTGGTCATGAAAAACACTTTAAAAATTTTTGTGGTTGAAGATGACAAATGGTTTGCCGATTTGCTGGCTTACCATATCAAACTCAATCCCGATTATCAGGTTGAAACATTCCAAACAGGCAAAGAACTTTTGCAAAATATGTATAAAAACCCTGACGTCATTACACTTGATTACCGGCTACCCGATACAAAAGGCACCACGTTGCTCAATGAAATAAAAAAAATAAAACCCAACATACCCGTTATAGTTATATCAGGGCAAGAGGACATTAATACCGCCATTTCCCTTTTAAAAGAGGGTGCTTACGATTACATCACCAAAAACGACGAAACCCGTGACCGGCTATGGAAAGTATTAAGCAATATTAAAGAAAACATTAATCTGAAACTGGAGAATGAAATTTTAAAAGCAGACATTTCGGAAAAGTACGGTTTTGAGAAAAGCATAAAAGGAAAAAGCAAAGAGATAAAAAAGGTATTTGAGTTGATGGAAAAAGCTGCAGGATCAGAAATTAATGTTTCCATATACGGCGAAACGGGAACAGGGAAAGAGCTTGTAGCCAAAGCCATTCACTACAATTCGAAAAGAAAGAAAAAACCGTTTATTGCGGTTAATGTCGGGGCAATTCCTTCGGAACTAATCGAAAGCGAATTATTCGGACATGAAAAAGGCAGTTTTACGGGGGCCAATGTCAGGCGCATCGGAAAATTTGAAGAGGCAAATCACGGAACCCTCTTTCTTGACGAAATAGGAGAAATGGATGCCAATATGCAAACAAAGATTCTCAGGGCATTACAAGAAAAAGAGATTGTACGCGTGGGAAGTAATAAGCCGGTAAAAGTGGATGTTCGGATTATTACGGCCACCAACAGAAACCTTTCAACCGAAGTTAAAGAGGGGAGATTCAGAAAAGATTTGTATTACCGCATTATGGGACTCCCCATCCATCTGCCCCCGTTACGCGAAAGAAACGGCGATATCCCTTTGCTTGCCGTTCATTTTGCCAACGAAGCAGCCAGAGAAAACAGCAAAGGTAAAGTTCGTTTTTCGCAGGAAGCCATGAACAAATTACTGAAATATTCTTATCCGGGAAATGTACGGGAACTGAAAGCCATCGTCGATTTGGCTGTTGTAATGTGCAACAACAACATTATTAATCCTGAAGACATTATTTTTAACGAAGTGGACACTTTGGATGAACTACTGACAGAAGAAACCACACTTGAAGAGTATAACTTGCGTATTATCAAGCACTTTTTAGATAAATACAAAAGTCCTACCCAGGTAGCCAGAAAGCTTAACATCAGCAAAGCCAAGGTATATCGGATAAAAAACAAATACAATCTGTAAGACATCAAAAAAAAAATATATAATTTAGCATTACGCTTGTTGAGGTTTGTTTTCGTTTTAACTTAAAATTACCAAAATAATTGTAATACAAATAACAGAAGCAAATATGGTTAGAAATTTACACGATACAAGACACCCTTTTTCAAAGTCAATTCCTTATGTAATATTAAATAAGAATGGAAAAATTGTTTTTTGCAGTGATGCTTTCAAAAGAATTGCATTACTCCCGAAAGACAATTGCCCTGACAATCCGGAAGAGATGTTTTCTCAAAGAGAAAATCAGGAACTTTTTAACCATTTACAAAAATTAAAACAAAACAACGGAACAACCCGATTGAACGGCGCATTAACCATATTACAGGAAAATTTCCGGAATCTTTGGTTTTCTTATGAAATTCTGACCGAAAATAACGAAAGTACCGGTGCAGAAAATCACATTATTATCCTTACCGAAAACAAAACCGAATCACAACTTTATAAAGCTCTGGGTCATACCGCATTTCAAACATTAAACTCCTATTCAGAACTTAGCAGGGATTTCATTGTACAACAAATAATAAACGCTGCTGACGAAATCAGTAGTTGTGAAATTACATATTGTTTTCTCGCGAATAAGGAAAAAGAGACATTCGACAAATTATTTTGGTCGGCAAATGCAGAAAACTTTATTAAGATTCCCGAAATTCCCGAAAATTTCCCCTTTTCATCCGCCGGTGCATGGACAGAAAGTTTTTTTACAAAAGCCGAGCTTTATGTAACGGAGCCAAAAGAGATACAACTTTTCAATATCATGTTGGGGGCCGATTTTGAATTGAAAACCCTGTTTACATTACCCGTAATATGCAATAATGAAATTACCGGGGTTTTCGGAATGATTAATTTTCCCGAAAACAGTTTTAACTCCTTAAAACAAACGGGCTTGTATGCTTCCTTTTTACTCAACAATTTTCTTACCCTTAAAGAAAAAGAGGACACCATCAATCATTACAAACAGGAGCTGGAGTTTGCCAAAATGAGACTGATGAAGTCGAGCAACGAATTATTAATTGCAAATGAAAAACTGAAAAACACAACCGAAGAATTGAAAAAAGCCCTGCGACAAGCCAAAGAAAATGAAACGGCAAAAATCGGTTTGTTAAACAGCCTCAGCCAGGAAATAAGAACACCCATGAATGCCATTGTGGGATTTTCGGACCTACTCACAAAAGAGGCTGTTGAAGAAAAGCAGAAGCAGGAATTTATTGATATAATAGAAAAGAGCGGAAAACAGATGATGCAATTGGTTAACGACGTTATCGACCTTTCTAAAATTCAATCCAACACCATAGACATTATACCCCGCGAAATTTCTTTAAACAAAATAGTTCTGGAAACATATATGCTCTATTATCCGCTTTTATGGAGCAAAAGAAAAAACAAAGTTCGTTTTTCATATCATTACGGACTTCCCGATGGTAAAGATTTTATTGTAGCCGACGAAAAAAGGTTACGCCAGGTTCTTTCCAAATTACTAAGTAACGCAATAAATTTTACAAAAGAGGGAAGCATCGAAATGAAATACGAACTTACCCTGAACAACTATTTACGTTTTGTGGTACGTGATACAGGAATAGGAATTCCCAAAAACCGTTTAGGAAAATTGTTCGACCTTTTTACCGACCAAAAGTGGCATGATAACGAAGGAACGGGCATGGGACTGGCAATAGCAAAAAGCCTGGTAGAACTCATGGGAGGAAAAATGTGGGTTGAATCGGTAGAAGGGTCGGGAAGTTCTTTCTATTTTACAATTCCATATGAACCTGCATCCTTACCGGTTCTCGCCGAAACAGCAAAAACCGAAACCATAAAAAAGAAACTGAAAAACAAAAAAATACTTGTGGCCGAGGACGAAATTATGAGTTTTAAACTTCTGGAAAAAATTCTTTCACAAACAGGGGCCGAAATAGTGCATGCCGAAAACGGTAAAGAGGCACTGGATATGATAAAGGCTACAAATGATTTCGACCTTATCATAATGGACATCCGCATGCCCGTAATGGACGGAATTACAGCCACGAAAGAAATCAAACGCTTCAACAGTGCCATTCCGGTAATTGTTGAAACCGCTTACACCTTATACGAAGAAGAAGAAAGGGCAAAAAAAGCCGGTTGCGACGATTTCATTACAAAACCCATTAACAGAGACAGGCTTTTACTTACGGTTCTGGAACACGTTGTTTAGCGTTTTAAAGATCCTCTTTTTTTCTTTTCCGGCTCTCCTGTTATTTACCAAGAAAGGTAAAACACATTACCCCTCCTGAAAAACAGAAATTTGTGCGCATTCCGTTAATAAATCCTTTATTTGCGTGGTTTCGTACTAAATAACCCGTATCAAAACGATACGGGCCCCAATACCATGTCATTTGTTTATTTACTGAATTATAAAACGTTATAAAAGTGGCATAATCTTTCAACGCATTATAAAAAGTTTTGAGAGATGAAGAGAATAGCCATCATAGGAACAACAGGAGTACCGGGAAGATACGGAGGCTTCGAGACTCTGGCTCATAACCTTGTAATAAATTTAAAAAACACTTTTAACATTACGGTTTATAATTCCACAAAAAATTACGAAAAAAAAGAACGCTTCAAAACGTGGAATGGTGCCAGGATAGTTTGGATCCCCCTGTCTGCCAATGGAATTCAAAGCATTTTGTATGATATGGTTTCTATGATTCATGCGGTATTTTTTGCCGACGTATTGTTAATACTTGGTGTATCGGGAGGAATTTTCGTTCCTGTTATACGCTTATTTTCCACAAAAAAAATTATTGTAAACATTGACGGGCTTGAGTGGAGGCGCAATAAATGGAGCAAACCCGTAAAAAAATTCCTAAGAATATCGGAAATCCTTGCCGTAAAATTTTCG
Organism: Bacteroidales bacterium; assembly: GCA_027022105.1. GTDB lineage: Bacteria > Bacteroidota > Bacteroidia > Bacteroidales > F082 > Sulfidibacterium. The sequence goes on from JALVZH010000120.1 coordinate 31,496, forward strand.
CACGCTACGGTAACCGACAACGAATCCATTCAACGGTACGCCTCTGTTTATTATCGAACCACCAATTTGCTTATTGCTTACGGAGCCGATCATGTTTCGCACAAAAATAAGGACGATTCAATATTTTTAAAATATCCTTTTGCAAAAGAACCATATGCATTTTCGGTTGCCCGCATCGAGCCCGAAAACAACACACACCTAATACTTGAAACATTCACAAAACTATCCGGCGAACAAATAATTTTTGTGGGCAACTGGAATCACAGCGAATATGCAAGAAAACTAAAAGAAAAATATTCAACCTATTCGAATATCCACCTGCTGGATCCCATTTACGATCAGAAAACTTTGGACAGTTTAAGGTCGAACTGCAAATTCTACGTCCACGGGCATAGTGCCGGCGGAACAAACCCATCTCTTGTGGAGGCAATGTACCTGGGATTACCCGTCTTTTGTTATAATGTAAGTTACAATCGTGCTACCACCAAAGAAAAAGCATTTTATTTCAATAACTCCGAAGAGCTTGCAAAAGGAATTCAAAGTGTTTCAGCCGAAGATTTGAAAAAAACGGCAGCGGTAATGCAATACATAGCACGTATGGAATACACTTGGAGCGTTATTGCTTCAAAATACAAACAAATAATTTTGTCATTCGATTTCAACTACAAAAAGAAAACACTGGACACCTGGCTTTCGGGTCTTCCCGAACCGGTATTGTATCAAAACGGATTGGGGCATTTAAAACACACCCGTTATTTTTATGAATAACTTTAAAAACAAATGAAATGGAAAATATCTTAACATACGGAGTAACGGAATACATTCAAGAAATGGCTCTGCCTGTTATTTTCTTTATTATAAGCCTTTCAATAAGCGCCAGCCTGATACCGGTAATCATAAAAACGAGCATCAAACACGGCTGGGTTGACATGCCGAATCACCGGAAAATACACAAAACTCCCATTCCCCGTTTTGGCGGAATCGCCATCTTTTCGGGATTCTTTTTCCCTGTTTTTGTTTATTCATTAGTATGGAATCATTCATTACTTCCTTACCTGACGGCCATTTCATTTATATTTTTTATGGGCATAAGCGACGACAACAAAGACCTTCCCGCCACCCTAAAATTTGCACTGCAAATTGTAATTACTACCGGCGTAGCAGCATACGGAATACGTATCGAATCGCTGCACGGAATTTTGAATATCTACACACTACCCGTACCGGTTCAATATTTGTTAACAATAATAATTATCACCGGTTTGATAAATGCTTACAATCTGATAGACGGCATCGATGGCTTAGCAGGCGGATTAACCTTAATCAACAGCATTATCTTTGGTATATTGTTTATTTCCAAACACAATCTGCCTCTGGCATTATTGTCGTTTTCCCTCGGAGGGGCCGCTTTGGGTTTTCTCTTTTTTAATTTTAAAAAAGCAAAAATCTTTATGGGTGACGGAGGTTCCTTAACAATCGGCATTACCCTTGCCTTGTTGGGGATTGCTTATTTCAGATTACCCGAAACAGAAAATTCAGCAATGAACCTGAACCTTCATTTGCTTGTATATGCATCAATGCTTTTGCCTGTTTATGACACTCTAAGGGTTTTTATGGAAAGGATTTCGAGAGGGATATCCCCATTTACAGCCGAAAAGAACCACATCCACCACTTACTGTTAAAAACAGGATTTGATCAGGTAAAAACAGTAACTCTTATATACGGATACAATTTTTCCCTGATAATTCTGTCATTATTATTAAAAGGACATTGGTTGAAATACGGTGCGTTTTATCTGTTTTTTACGGCAGTGCTTTTAAGTGAACTCATCACCCTGAAGATGCTTGTACAGAGTATATTCAGAAAAAGGACGATCAAATCGGATTTAAATAAAATTATCAACAGGAATTATTTACTTGAACGAAATATAATCAACGGTTATGAAAAATGAGTTTACCATAGGAATTTTGGAAGATGATGCCTTTTTCGGCAACTTAATTAAAGACTATCTTCAAAAAAGACGCAACTGGAAGATTAAATTGTATCGTACTATAGAAGAACTGGAAAACGATACCGAAGTCGCCGATGCTTATGTATTTGATTACATGCTGGCATTTTCCGACGAAATAAATACATCGAAAGAAGCTTTGGTCAGGCTAAGAAAAAAACATCCCGATATACCGGTCATTTATTTTACAAATTATAAAGAAATTGATATTGCCATGTCGTTGATAAAACTGGGTGCCTCAGACTATTTGTTAAAAGACAACAACTCATTGCAGGAATTAATGGAGTCATTAGACAACGTTTTAACCTACAAGTCTTTAGAAACAGAGACATTATGCCTTGATAAGAGGATAAACCGGTTATACAAAAGATTCGGCAGTATCGTTTCAACGGTAATTGTTCTTGCCGGTCTGTTATATTATTTGATTTCGTGAATAAAGGAATCAAAATGCATCAGAACTACCGCCCGGGTTAATGAACCTGTCATTAACGAACCTGTTAGTTTTCACAGAAGAAATCAGAATTTTTACCTATTAAATATCTCAAACTGAATTCTCTTTTACTCATCACCCCTCGTAATTGGTAAAGCCCATTTTCGGTTTGCCGGATTCGTATGTTTAAAAAATTTATACTTTTACCCATTGAAATACGGGAAAAGGGAAATATATGAATACCGAAAGAGAAAATCTGCCTTACAGTAATACCATCTCCGTCCCTGAGAAGATTTTTTCTTTTGGAAATGAGGTTTACTTTGAACTGGATATAGACAGCCATAAACTCACTTATATTTCACCATCCGTAAAAAACCTCACCGGTTATTTACCCGAACAACTCATTGATATAAAGATTGAGGACCTGCTTCTTTATTATGACAAAAACAATATAGAGAAAATACTAATTTTAACAATAAATTACGGTATTGCTCAAAATATTGAATTTGAATTAGTAACGAAATCACAAAACATAATTTTTTGCAGAGCAAACACTTTTCTCATCAATAAGGATAGTTCTTCCAAAACAATTGTGGCGGGAGTAATTACATCCATAGACGAATACATACGGGAAAAAATTAAAAAAGAGAGAATTGAAAACAAGTTACATACATTTATCGAAAAATACAGAAAATACGAACTGGCTATTGATAACAATCCGTTGGCGATAATTTTTTGCGATGCCAACGGTAATGTGGAATACATTAACGAAACTTTCATAAAACAAAGCGGTTACGACTATAATGACATCCTTGGTAAAAGCATTTCTATTTTAAAGTCGGGGTTTCATGACAAAATATTCTTCGAACAGATACACCAAACCATCACCAAAGGGCTAACCTGGCAGGGAGAAATTCTTAACAAAAGAAAAAACGGTCAGCTTTATTGGGTTCAAACCATAATAATGCCCATCAGAAGCGACAAAGGGGACATAATCAATTATCTTTATATCTATGAAGACATTGAGAAAAAAAAGG
>JALVZH010000121.1 GCA_027022105.1 Bacteroidales bacterium
TTTTTAGGGCAGGCGCGCCCGATGAATCCCCGAATGTTTTCCATACCGTATGTTGAATTGGAATAGAAGCACGAGGAGAGATTCTTCGGCATTCCTGCCCCTATGGCCAACCTAAAGATGCCTCTGAATTATGAGGGTTTAGTAGTGTGAGTTGCCTAAACTTTTCAGGTCGCCACAGGCCTTGCGGAAAATGACCTTTTAGGTCGCCGTGGGATATGCGGGTGGAGACCTGAAAGGTCGTGAATAAGACCTAAAAACCTGGAAATCTGCAATAAGAAAGCGGTGAAAGAATAACGAACACCGATTACCCGTCTGCCTCCGGCTGAACCGATACCGATGTATCACCCGGTAATAATTCATTGGCAGATACATATATCATCAGATAACCTTTCCTCATTGCAAAGCGCTATCGGTTTATCTGTGGTCATTATTCAAATTCCAATTTTTTAATATTGTAAATTCTTTTGGCTATTTTATTGTCATCTGTCTCAAAAACAATTTCAATCCGGTCATTATCAATATATACGGCATCTTTTCTCCAATACAACGACGAAACAGACCTTGAATAATCATTTAAAGGAAAAGGACTTATTTCCTCAAGTTTATATGTCTTTTTTGCATTTCCTTTCTCATTATAAACAACAAATATATTAACTCCGTATCCAATCGAATACCAATTATCGAAAGTTGCAATTGATGAACCGTCATTTGCAACTATCGCATAAACCGGACAAACATCATTTAATAAATGTCTTTTCCAGATTAAAACACTATTGGTCTTATTTATTCTATATAGTTCTGCCGTACAAGGAATTTCTACCGTATCTTGCTCAGATATTCTTCGCATAAATTTTTCCTTTTTCCGTAAAAACTTTTTTGTCTGCGGGTTTTTGTTTGATTTGTAATAATTCCAGAGATAATATTTATCAGATACCTGCCGGGGTGTAATGATTAACTTAAATTTTTTATTCTTTGAATAATATGTCTTTACACCCGGGATTTTCCAGCTATCAGCTTTTGTAGTCAATGAAACCAAAAGGCTTGAAATTACCAAAATATAAGTCGAGAATCCTAATAATCGTTTCATTATGTTTTTTATTTATCTTTCAAATTTAACTTGTTTAAAGCCTAAACATTTGATGAATTATAAAATATTGAAAACCAGAAAAATGAATATCTTTTTTTTAATAAACCCACCCCTACACCTCCCGACGTAAAGTCGGGACAAGCTCTCCAAGGAGGGGAATAATGGAATTCATTTTCTGGTTTTCAATATTTTATACTCATTGTCATCACGTTAACTTTAAACAACTTCATTATGAACTTAAACAACGTTTACTGTTCTCAACAAAATTATTTTATTTTTTAATAAACTTTTTAACAAATGATTTATTCTCTGTTCTTACTATAATTAGGTATAATCCGGGTTCTAATGTTTCAACATTAAGCTTAACAAAGTTTTGTTTATCAAACCGTAACAGTTTAATTTCTCTTTGGATATTCCACAGTTCTATTTGCGTGATATTTTCACAGGCAATATTTAAGATATTTAAAGCCGGATTTGGATAAATTGAAACCTCCGAATTGTTCCTTTCCGGTTTCATAATTGATGTTATGTTGCAGTTTCTCGGATCCGGTAATACTTGTCCGGCATTTGAAGTTAACCCCAGATATTCAACCGTGCAATTTGAGTAGTTTACTTTAAAACTCCACTTATGTCTGTTCGAACAACCCGCCATACAATCACCCCATGCCAGCGTAAAATCAAAAAATTGCTCATTTCCTGACATTGAATACTCAATCTTATCTCCGTGACTGGTTACAACGTACAAATGCGAATCTTTAATCCCGTTAAAAAACAACAAACTGTCCACTACCGGATTCGGGTTGATTGGCATATCCGAGTTAAGCACAACTGTATTTGAATTACTGTCAGCATACTGAATAAAGTAATTATATTCAGCCAAAAAAGCATCTAATTCTTCATATCCCGTTGTGATATTTCCATTTAGCCAATTACTTGTCCATTCAAAAGTTGTATCAAGTTCCACCATGATACCCGGATCCAACGGGGAACCATATTGAGAAGTATTATGAATACAATAAATATCAAAAACAGAATCCCGTTGTTCAATTGAAAAAGCATTATAGATTGCCGCAAGACCTTTCCATATTGAGTCCTGATATATTTGCGGAATTATAATCTTATTTGTATCCGGTGATTTAATTTCATACAACCTCTTAAAAGCCAAATAAGCAACATCTTTTTTATAATAGTGATCAAGTCCCCATGATTTTTCACAATCGGATTGAACCTGAGAGAACACAATTACAGCCATAAAGCTCAACAGAACGGTACTAATTACTTTTTTCATGATTATCTTGGTTTTATGTTTGACAGCGCATTTAGTTATCCAAAGTACTTAAATTACCATTTTACCTTAAAAAAACTCTTATTCAAATTATTTGATAGAATTTAGATGCCTTTTCCAACCTAAAACATCATTCGTTTTTTCAAAAGGGGATACAAATGTAATAAAAAATATGGAAAATTCCTATTTTAATCCGGATTTTATGGTAAAGCCCGGCAGACCGTAATACTTTTACAAGTATAACTCATCGGTAGCAGCTATAATCTGCGACCGGTTTCTATTTCCCATAAAACACTCGTTATCACTACAATAAGCATCAGTCAAGACAAGACACCCTGAAAGCGCAAAATATCCGTGGTACCGTATGCGGTACGGTGCGGGAAAAAGAAAGTTCGGGTTTTGGCAGGATATTTCTCAACCTGACAAGTTTCTTACCCTCCATTCCCCATTCAACTTGTCAGGTTAAACCGCCCTGTCGCTCTGAAAAACTAATCGGCCAGCGTACTCAAATCGCCTTCATCTTCTCCCAAAGCTCTTGCTTTCAGCACACGGCGCATGATTTTTCCACTGCGTGTTTTAGGTAACGAATCCACAAAATTTACTGCTTCGGGTTTGGCGATGGGTCCCATAACCTTTGCCACATGGTTTTTTAGTTCGTTGGCAAGGTCGGTGCTGCCGGTAATACCGTGTTTGAGCAGCACAAAGGCATGGATGGCATTCCCTTTCAGCTCGTGGGGCAGGGCTATGGCAGCAGCTTCGGCAACGGCACTATGGCTTACCAATGCACTTTCTATTTCGGCAGTACCGAGACGGTAACCCGAAACTTTTATTACGTCGTCAGTACGACCGATAATCCAGAAATAGCCGTCTTCATCTTTGCGTGCGGCATCGCCGGCATTGTACCAGCCTTGTTTTTCGAACCGTTTCCAATAGGTTTCGATAAAACGTTCGTCGTCGTTGTGGACCGTAGCTGCCATGCCCGGCCAGGGGGCTTTTATCACCAGGTTTCCCTGTTCGCCGGCAGGCACTTCATTGCCGTTGTTGTCCACTACGGCCACCTCGTTTCCGAAGAAAGGTTTTGTTGCGCTGCCGGGTTTCAGCGGGGTAATGGGCAACGGTGTAATCATAAAGCCGCCGGTTTCGGTTTGCCACCAGGTATCCATAATGGGGCACTTCTCCCTGCCCACATGCTTGTAATACCATTTCCAGGCTTCGGGGTTTATGGGTTCGCCTACCGAGCCCAGCAGTCGCAGCGAGCTGATGTTGTGTTTTTCGACCCACGACTCGCCAAAGCGCATAAGCCCGCGGATGGCCGTAGGTGAGGTATATAATATTGATATTCCGAACTTTTCGACCATTCGCCACCACCTGTCGGGATAGGGATGGTTGGGTGCACCTTCGTAAGAAAAAATGGTTGCACCGTTGATGAGCGGGCCGTAAACAATGTAGCTGTGTCCGGTTATCCAGCCCGGGTCGGCGGCACACCAAAAGCGGTCTTCGGGTTTTATGTCGAACACCATGCGCATAGTTGTGGAGGTATAAACGCTGTATCCGCCGTGGGTATGTACCAGTCCTTTGGGTTTTCCCGTGGAGCCGGAGGTATAAAGCAGAAAGAGCATATCTTCCGATTTCATGCGCTCGGTAGGGCATTTTGCATTGGCAATGGGCAGCGCCTGCAGGTCGTGGTACCAGAAGTCGCGGTCGTTTTGCATTTCAACGGGTTCGCCGGTACGCTTCACGGTGATAACCACTTCCACCACCGAGCACATCTCCAGTGCTTCGTTCACTATTTTTTTCAGGTGTGTGGGTTTGCCCCTGCGGAAACCACCGTCGGCAGTAACAACCACCCTGCTTTTGGCCGCTTTTATCCTTTCCAGCAGGGCTTCGCTGCTGAAACCGCCGTAAACAACGCTGTGGGCGGCACCTATTTTGGCACAGGCCAGCATGGCAAAAATCTGTTCGGGAATTTGGGGCATGTAAATGGTAACGATGTCGCCTTTTTTTACGCCCATGGCCTTGAGGATGTTGGCAAAGGTGGATACCTCGCGGTTCAGGGCATGATATGAATATGTTTTTATTTCACCGTCTTCGCCTTCCCAAATATAGGCCAGTTTGTTTTGTGTGGGCGTTCCAATGTGCCTGTCGATGGCATTGTGAATGATGTTTGTTTCGGCACCTTTAAACCATTTGTAAAAAGGTTTGTCGGAATCGTCCAGCACCTTGTCCCATTTTTTGTACCACTCAAGGTTTTCTGCCTGCCCGGCCCAAAACTCTTCGCGGTGTTCAACGGAATATTGATACAATTTGTCGTACTCTTTTACGGTTGCCCGTTCTATCACCTCTTTCGAGGGATAATAGATTTCTTCGTTTTGTTGCATGGCAATTTATTTTAAGTTAGTTAACTATTTGACTATCCAAACTTTTTGCAGTACCGGATTCGGAAACGAACAAGAATACCTTCAAACGACCGCTGTCAAAAATAAGAAGATTTTTTTAATCGTGTCTTAACGACTCTACCGGATCCTGTACGGATGCCTTTTTGGCGGGCAGGTAACCGAAGATAATCCCGACGCCGGCAGCCACACCGAATGAGATAATTATTGATGAAAAAGAGACAATGGTAAGAATACCGGTACTTGCCGTAATGACCCGTGCCATGATAACGCCGAGCAGCACACCGAGCAGGCCTCCTGACGCACTGATAAAGATGGCTTCGGTAAGAAACTGTAATACAATGTCGCTGCGGGTGGCACCGGTTGCGCGCCGCACACCGATTTCGCGGATACGCTCCATTACCGATGCAAGCATAATGTTCATAATACCGATACCACCCACTATCAGCGAGATACCTGCAATGGTTCCCAAAACAATATTGAAAATATCTTTGGTTTTTTGTTCCTGTTTCAAAAGTAGTTCCGGAATTTTAACATTAAAGTCTTTCTGTTTGTTGTGTCTCCGTTCAAGTATTTTGGTAATGGCATCGGCGGTGGCCGAAAGCTGGCTGCTCTCTTTTACCTGTACCACAATTTTGTCTATCTGGTTTTCATTTTTCTCTCCCTCCGAATCAGAATTATCGGTAACCATCACACTGTTACCAAAATAAAAAACACCGCCTTCTCCCAACAGTTTCGATTTATTTACCAACGAACGGTCTTTGTGACGCAAAAAGATGGTTTTCAGAGGTGTATAAATCGTATTGTTGTAATCGGAAACGCCGAGATTTTCACTTTTTTTATCAACATGCACTCCCTTTATAACGCCAACCACTTTCATCCATATATTCTCGCTTTTAACATATTTTCCCAGAGCATCCTCTTTTGGAAAAAGGCGGGCTTCCACTTCGGGACCGATAATACAAACGGGAGCACCGTTTTCGGCCTGCAAAGGAGTAAAAAACACACCTTTTTTCAATGCGATATTGTACAAATCGAAATATTCGGGAGTAACACCGGAGAGTTTTACATCCATTTTCTTTCCGTTACGGCTTCCTACCGACGAGTATTCAACCTCGGAACTGACCATGTTTACCGTATTAAGCACCATCCGGATGTTTTCCACATCTTTCAGCGTCAATCCCGGCGAATATTTTTTCTGTACCTCTTTGCCTTCGCTTTCTTCGCTGTTTTGCTTCTCTTTGTCGTTTTTTACGATTGGGGTAATGATGATGTTGTTTACCCCCACCAGTTTTATCTGATCGAGAATTTCCTGTCGGGCACCGTTTCCTATGGCCATCATGGCTATTACCGCCGCAACTCCGAAAATAATTCCCAATGCGGTGAGTATGGAGCGGAATTTATTGGCAAAAACCGCTTCGAGGGCTATGGATATGATGTAAAAATATCTTTCCAAAACGAATTTTATGTTGATTCTGTTTTTAAATAACTATAAAATATATTTATAAAATTTAGTTTACTACGTTTATTATATGGTTTTGTGGCGGTTTTTGAAACACAAACTTTTCAACTCACGCCAATGTTTATTTATTGTTATATCACTCATATTTAGTGCTCTAACCTCCATAAACCACATGTACTGTTACAGATAGCGGTTTCATTCTAATAATTTTTCTAATATTTCTTTGAATTCAGATAAATGATATTTTATAATCTGCCAAACTTCCTCAGCATCAGTTCCAAAATAATTGTGAGCGACAATATTTCTAAAACTTTTTATCTTGTACCAGTCGATTTTGTTTTCAGTCTCAGCAAGAAAGTCAGGTGATAGTTTTTCTACCATTTCTCCAATTATAACAAAGTTCATCATTGTGGCATCAAACGATTTTGTATCATTATAAAAATCATCAGCATTTGTAAATTTTCCCGAATAATCAAAAATCTTTTGAATTGATTCAAGTATATTCAAAATACAGCTAAAGTCTTTATGTGATAGCTTAAGCATATTTTGTTTCTGAAAGGATTTGTTGTCTGAAAATTGGTTTTATGTACTTCTCGCGACATATATCTACCGGTAAATTGAATTTTGATTGAATTTCTTCTTTAAGTCTTTGTTTAAGTGTAAACAAATCTTGTGTATTATCCTCAAATTCAACAATTATATCAATATCACTTTGCTCGTTTTGTTCTTCTCTTGCTATGGAACCAAAAATCCCAATTCTAACCAAATGATATTCATTCTTCAATCTTTTTTTATTTGAAGTCAGATAGTTAAGTATTTTACCTGAGTCAATCATTCTATTAATTTTTAATTCAAAAATACAATTTATTTTTAATATTTACAAATGCCCTATTGTTTTTATTCCTAACTATTGCCTACAAGTTTACTATAATCTATTTTGCCCCATGCCTTCCTGATTTCCCTTTCATCACTTTAACTTTGGAACCGTTGATGATAATTTTTCCGGCCTTTATCTCAATTCCCGCCTTTTTAAGTTGTGCCGTATCAAATCCGTTATTTTTCATTTTCTTTCGGGTTTTCAGTTTATTGAGCGAATCGGCAATCTGTTGTTTCCGCTTGTATTCACGCAGTACCTTTTCGGAAAGAGGTTCCAAATCCCATGATTTATAATCGTCGGGGGGGACAAGGTATATCTCGTCGCCCGGCTCCAGCCCTGCTTCAATAATAATATCGTTGTCGTTGCTTTTTCCCGGAATTACCTGAACCTTTTTACCCTCTTTAAGTACATAGTTTATGGTATCGTTGCTGTGCAGACACTCAATGGGGATATAGACGGCGCTGTCGATAATTTCGGTAATAATTCTGTTTTTGGTGGTCATGGCCGGTCGCAGGATAGAATCGAAACCGTCAATCTCGATAATCACCTCAAATACCTTTGCATTGGAATTTCGCATTTGCTGTCCTATGTTGGCCACCTCTGAAACAACTCCGGGATATTGCTTGTCGGGAAAAGCGTCGATTGATACTTCCGCCTTTTGTCCTTTTTTCACTTTGCTGATATCAATTTCATTCACATAGGTTTTGCTGTTCATTTGCGACAGGTCGGGCAATGTAGCCACCACATTATCCCATGCGGATATTTGTGCGCCTGCACCTTTCTTCTTTCCATCCCAACCCCGTTTGTAAATTACCATTCCCGACTGGGGTGCCCGGATGGTAAATTCGTTTTTCAAATCTACAAGCTCTTTCAGTTTGCGTTTTGCCTTGTTCAGGTTTGCCTCCACCTCTTTCATGTCGGCAGCGGCTTTTTCCAGCTTCAGTTTGTAATTCTTTTTTGTCTGGTTATAGGAGCGTTGTGTTTTTTCCAAATCCAGTTTTGCCTGCCGTTGTGTGGCTGGCGGTTCATATATCGACTGGTCAACAACAATCTGCTTTTCTTCGAGGGCAAATTTCAGATTAATCAGTTCATCGCGGGCATTGCGCAGGGTCATGGTGGTATCCAACTGGGTTTTTACATATTGATTTTGCAATTTTTCCACCTCCAGTTCCTGATCTTTTATCTTATTTTCCAGTTCGCTGCGGTCGAGGTCGGCCACCCATGCTCCCGAATCGACCACCGTACCGTCGGGGATAATATTCTCAATGCGGTAATTCCATATCCGGGCATTACGCAATTGGGCAGGATTGGGACCCATTATCTTTTCGCTGTGGCGCGCTTCAAGCTCACCGGTCGTGGTAACGTCAATAACAAATTCTCCCTGTTTAACATTTACTTTTATGGTATCGTTGCTTTTTTTAGCAGGACGGGTGAAGTACCATATAAAAACAACCAAAACCAATAATACAATGAGGATAAGCGTATTTCTGCGTTTCATAAAAATGCTTTTAACATAAAGATTGGTAAAAGTACAATATTCGTTTTGATTAACGGAATAAAATCGTTTTTATTTTAGACATTATTTGTACTAACCAAAGGTACAATGGTGATTATTTCATCCGGCAGACATTTACACTTCCTCGCGTAAGGTTTGAGAGAAATTAAAGTATTTCTTTAATTTTGATAAGGTCGTCCACCCTGATAACTCCGTTTCCGGCTGCTTTGTTAAAAGGATCGAAGAGGATTTGGTGCATTCCGGCATTTTCGGCTCCCAAAATATCCACCTCATAGTCATCGCCAATCATTACACTTTCAGCCGGTTGCGCTCCGCTTTTTTCAAAGGCATAACTGAATATTTGCGGGTCGGGCTTTTTAACTCCGGCCTCCTCGGAGGTAACTACCGTTTTGAAAAACTTCTTCATTCCCGAGACCAGCAACTTTGTCTCCTGTACTTCGGCAAAACCGTTGGTAATCAGGTGTAGTGTGTATTTGGGAAAAAGATAATCGAGAATTTCGATGGCATTGGGGAAGAGATTTACAAGTTTCGGACTTATATCGAGGTAATAACTACCTATTCTATCGGAAAGTTGCCTGTCGTCGATACCAAAATCAAGCAGCGTAAGGTAAAAGCGGTACCACATCAGTTTCGACTTTTCAATTTCACCGTTGCGGTATTGCTGCCACAGGCGGTTGTTATGAACCGTATAAACCTCGTGTAGCCGCATGGCCGACGGGACTCCTTTTTCTTTCAGGTTCATGCCAACAAAAATCCTTTCAAATGCTTCCAGGGCACTTTTCTCGAAATCCCACAGGGTGCGGTCGAGGTCGAAAAAAACGTGTTTGATTGCGGCTTTGTTCATCTTTATAAAATTTCGCACAAAGGTAACAGAATGAATGAATCAATATTACCATAAAGAGTTCAATGTTTACTGAGATTCTCCGCTTCTTTTGGACATTTTGAGATCAAAGACATTGAACTTGTTTGAAGTCTCTTTAGCCGTTTACACCTTAAAACATTAATAATCTGTAACTTTGAATATTTTTTCAATAAAAAACCTTACTTACATCTAATGTATCAAGATATATTTTATATTTGCATATAAATAATCATTCAGGTACCTAATGTATTCTTTGATAAAGAAAATATTTTATTTCTATTACGACGGTTTTAGAAACATGACCACAGGTAAAAGACTATGGATCATAATCTTCATCAAACTGTTTATCATGTTTGCCATATTAAAAATATTCTTTTTCCCCGATATTTTGCAAACAAAGTTCGATAACGATACAGAGAGAGGAAATTATGTTTTGGAGCAATTGACAAAACCTTTTAATAATAAATAAAACAAAAGTCTATGGAACATTTTAACATGGCTCTCGTAGATTGGTCGCGTGCGCAATTTGCACTAACGGCATTGTATCACTGGCTGTTTGTTCCCGTCACACTGGGAACATCGTTCATCATTGCCATAATGGAGACCATTTATGTAAAAACGGGAGATGAAATCTGGAAAAGGATCACCAAATTCTGGATGACCCTGTTCGGGATTAACTTTGCTATCGGTGTTGCCACCGGTATTATTCTTGAGTTTGAGTTCGGCACCAACTGGTCGAACTATTCCTGGTTTGTGGGTGACATTTTCGGCGCTCCGCTGGCCATAGAAGGTATTATGGCATTTTTTATGGAATCCACATTCATTGCGGTGATGTTTTTTGGCTGGAACAAAGTAAGCAAGGGCTTCCACCTTACCTCTACCTGGCTGGTTGCCATCGGCTCCAATCTTTCGGCCTTATGGATTCTGGTTGCCAATGCCTGGATGCAAAATCCCGTAGGAATGCGTTTTAATCCGGAAACGGCACGGAACGAAATGGTAGATTTTTGGGAGGTACTCTTCTCCCCTACTGCCGTAAACAAGTTCCTGCATACCATTTCATCGGCTTATACCCTTTCGGCGCTTTTTGTTCTCGGAATCAGTGCATGGTACCTGCTCAAAAAGAGAAACGTTGCCGTTTTCAAAAGAAGCATGGTGGTTGCCGCCACATTCGGTTTGATCGCATCACTGTTTATGGTTCTTACCGGCGACGAATCGGCACGGCAGGTATTTAAAACCCAACCCATGAAATTTGCCGCTATGGAAGGGCTTTATTATGGAAAAACCAATGCTCCGCTGGTTGCTATCGGATTGTTTAACAAAACACCTGACGCTAATAACCCTGCCGCATCAGACGAATGGCTTATAAACCTCGAAATCCCCAATATGCTTTCTTATATGGCTGCACTTGACCCGCATGCCTTTGTGCCCGGGGTTCACGATCTGGTACACGGTAATAAGGAACACGGAATTGAATCCTATTACGACCGTATTAAAAAAGGCAAAATAGCCATTGCATCGCTTTCCAATTTCCAAAAAGCGAAAAAAGCGGAGAAAAAGTTACAGAACGAGTTGAAAACCAATCCAGGTAATGAGGATTTGATGGCAAAAAAAGCTGCAAACGATTCCGTGTTAAATGCAAACCTTGAAGCCTTTAAAAAGAACTATGCCCATTTCGGATACGGATACTACGACGACCCCCATGATTTGATA
>JALVZH010000122.1 GCA_027022105.1 Bacteroidales bacterium
TACACTTCTTGGGTTATTCTTTTTTAACGGGCTTTGTAATGAGGCGAAAAGTCTGCGGGACGTGGGATATTAGCCTGTTGCAGGTCTTTTTTACTGCGTCATTGCGAGCACAGTGCGATGGAATAGGCGTTGGTGCGAAGCAATCTCATACTAAAGCCATGGGGAAAGAGATTGCTTCAGCCCAAGTAAATTTTTCATCCTTTAAACATTACCGGATGTACTTCTTCGGTTACAGTTGTTTTTACGGGCTTCGCAATGACGCGATGGGTGTGCTTCGGATGTCCAATTAGCCTGTCTGCCATTCTTTTGTTTGCATCATTGCGAGCATAGTGCGTTGGAATGAAGGTTGGAGCGAAGCAATTTCATACCGAAGTTATTTGCTAATAAAATTGTTTCAGTCCTGTAAGAAACCAACAATTAATTTTCAATTTTTACATTTCAATTAGCTTTTTTTAATAAAATTGCATTCTTTAAATTCATACAATATGCCGGTGAAAGTTTATATTGCCGATGACGAGCCCCATGCCAGAGAGCGGTTGGTTATGTTGATAACACGTTTTCTTGAGGATGAAGTTACTGTTGTCGGGCAGGGTGGCAAAAAAGACAGTATTATCAGGGATATCCTGTCGGTAAAACCCGATATCGCTTTTCTTGATATTGAAATGCCCGATATTTCCGGAATTGATTTGGCTAAACTGTTGAAGCAAAACGGCTTTCATGGCAAAATAGTATTTGTAACCGGTTTCAATCAATATGCCATAAAAGCCATCCGTGCCGGTGCTTACGACTATTTGTTAAAGCCCGTGGATGTGGATGAAATGCGGGAAATGATTAAAAGATTCCAATCGGAAAACAAAGGGGTTTTCAATCCGGAGGTAATAAAAAAGTTCAACCTGAGTAAACGGGAGGTGGAAATTGCGGAGTTGCTTGAGAAAGGATTGTCGTCGGAAGAAATTGGAGAAAAACTGTTTCTAAGCAAACATACCGTAAACACACACCGGAGTAATATCCTGTCGAAAACAGGGGCAAAGAATACTGTTGAGTTGTTGAATTTGTTGAAGAAAGGGTGATTTGATGTGATATTTTTGATGTGTTATGTTTTAAGTGGGATTTTTTTGATGTGTTAATCAATTTACCCGCTTTTAATACTCATCGTCAGTAACCTGTAACAATTATCCCCGGATACAAATTCAATAAGCATTACTTTTCTTTATCCTTGAAATAACGGTACGTCTTTTTTCCGCCGTAAGTTGCACCCAGTATCAGTAAAATAATGGTGCCTCCTCCAACAGGCGCACTTCCGCCGTTTTGATTGCCTGTTTGACCGTGTCCTGAACCGGGAGGCTGCGGAGGCTGGCTGTAACTCATTGTAACAAATAGTAATAACAGTATCGTAAAAGCAAATTTTATTATTTTTTTCATCATTGTTTTATTTTAAGGTTTAAAAAAGCATAATTTATTGAATAACAATCTTTTTTGTTGTAATGAAATTATTTCCGATTATCGAAACCATTGCCACACCGGTGAACCCCGTAATTCTAACGGAAGCAGACTTTTGATTGTGCATGGCAGAGACGGCTATTTTTTGGCCGGTTACATTGTATATGTTAACGGTAGCATCGATTGGTTTTTCCGAGCGGATTTCAACCCTGTTATTTACACAATACACCTTTATTTTGTCGTTAACGATGTTTTCAAGGATGCCCACCGGCGCAAAGAGTAGTTTAAACCGTTGCGGGTTATCTCCTTCATCCGATGTGAATTCGTATTCCGGATTTTTATTCAGAAGTATGGAAGCTCCTGTTTTCAGGTCTTTTAAATAGACCTTTTCAGCAGGTATCAGATTATCAACCCCTTCCGCTTTAATTGTAAAATGCGCGGATGCGTTTTTGATAAATGACAACGGAATTTCGGTGGTGTTGGGTGGAAGTGCATCGGTTGATAGTTTATCATTACCGGCAATGGCATAAAACTGTGGAGCGTAGCCTTGCAAAAAGTGTGAGTCGTATTGGGTATCGAAACCTGTGGTGGCATCATCTGCAAATTTGATATTACATTCCTGGGCGGTATTTCCTTCCGGGTCAACGGCTGTCAGCTTAATGAGGTTAACGGGCGTATCTTTGTGCCAGTCTGTAGTGCTGTGTGTACGGTCGGCAGCTTTTATTGTGAGGGAACCGGTAGAAGCGTTTACATGAACCAGAAAGCCCTGCATCGCCGGAATAATACCTGTTCCTGCTGCCAAATCGGAATAGCTTGCCGAAGATTCGTTCCACAACTTTGCCGTGGCATCAATATTGGTTAATCCCCAGGCTGTTTTATTCCAATACAAGGCACTTTGGTAGGGATTACCGAGTAAATGCCATCCCGAAGCGGAAGAAAAGGTTAGCCCTTCAAGATAAATATCTTCGGTGGTGAATGTTCCCGTAAACGATTTAACCTGTTCGTTTCCATAAGCAATCAGATAACCATATCCCGGTTCGAATATGGGATTGGCATCGTTTGAAAAATTGGTGCCGGCACTGCCCTGATTGTAATTGCCGGATGAATTCTTTATGTTTATCCACATATTATCGGGTTCGCTCCAACGGTATAAATCAACATTGTTACTGATAGGTGTGGCAGATATATTTACAAACCCGGGAGATATATTTTGGGAATGAATGGGTGAAGCAATATGATGCCATCCGTGTGAGGCATCGCCCCAGGCAGCAATATGCCGCTGTACGGTTGAGGTTCCGCCTATCATTAATTTTTCCGCTCCGATAAACGACCCGTCGCCGGAAGCCGTTGATTGAATGGTAATATTGTTAACGTAACCTGTAGTTGTTAAGGTAGGGTAATTGGTTTTTTCTGGAGGAATGGTTACGTTGGTGGATGAACCCGGAGGCATACCTGTTGACCAGTTGGCGGTTTTTTTCCAGTCGTTGTCGGAAGTTCCGTTCCAGGTAGCGGCAGTTTTTTGCTCAACAACCTGTATGTCATCAACATATATATAAAACATGTCTTTATTACTATATCCATGGAAACCAATATAATAAGTTCCTGTTGATGAAGGAGTAAAAGTGCCTGTTCCTGTCGTCCATGAGGTGTTTGTAATGTAGTCATTATCAAAGGTAGTTGTGCCTGTCATGGCCGTGGAAGAAGCTGAGGTTCCATATTTTACGGCCAGTTTTTCAGGATAAGTTGCGTGATGGCCTTTATAAACAAAATTAACCTCATAGGTAACGCCGCCGGTTAAATACAACCCTCTGGTAAAAAACCAATCATCCATAGCAAGATAACTGTATTTTATTCTGACACAATTTGGGGAACTGTTATAAATACCACTGTAAGTTAACCACTGCCGATAATCTTCATTGGTATTTTCTACCACCATGCCGCTTGGAAAGAGAGGGACGGATACATTATCAAAATCCACGAAATAGGGGATATTTGTTGATGTTGTAAACGAACTCTTATTACTCCAATCGCTATAGCCAT
>JALVZH010000123.1:0-3763 GCA_027022105.1 Bacteroidales bacterium
TCAAAAATCATGATACGCGAAAAATATTTAATAATCAAGTTTGAGTATTGTAATCCGCCAAAGACGGACAATCCGTTTAATTCGAAAATAAAAAAAGCTCCTCCGAAACCGGAAGAGCTTTTTTAATTTAAGAAACAAAAGGATTAGAAGTTAACTTTGAGCGAGAAGTTCATGTTACGTCCCCAACTCCAGAATCCTTTTCTGAATACATATGCACCAGTTCCTGAATCGTATTCATCTTCGGCTTCAATCAATACTACATTGTTGGTAGCATTGTAAATGTTCCAGTTAAAATAGGAATCAAGTCCTGCAAGTTTGAATTTCCAACCGAGACGCAGGTCGAGCATACCGTAGTTCGGTAACTGAAAAGCCTGACCCTTTTCATTAGGATCATCACGTGTTTCAGGTTTAAATTGAGCGTAGAGCCCCATGTAATAGAGGTAGTTGGCACCAAGATCAAGATTCTTGGCAATTTTAAACGAAGCATTAACACCAACAGATGATTGCGGCTGGTTGCCTACTTTCAGGTCTTTGGTATAAATGACACCTTCTCCAATTTCTTCATGGGTTTGGTCATCATACAAAACTGCTGTTGCATCGTCGGCATATTTCCAGTCACCGAGGTTAACCATACCGCCAAGACGTAACCAGCGATTGGTTTTCCAGTTGGCTTCCATTTCAATACCTTTGTGCACCTCTTTCAGGCTCGACATAAATGCATTTACATGTTGACCATTAGAAGCTTTAAAACCTTTCAATACAGAGATGTCACTCCAAACAGTATAATAAGCATTGATTTTTGCATTGAATTTGGGAGCTTTGTAGTTGTAACCCAATTCGGCAGCCGAAATCTTTTCATTGGTCAAATCGGGATTAACATCATTTCTGTAGTTCAGGAACATGAAACGGAAGAAAGGTACGCGTGAATAAAAACCGCCGTTTACAAAGAAGTTACTTCTTTCCGAAACATTGTAGTTGGCACCCAGTTTGAAGTTATATCCCGAATTGGACAATACATCACTAACTGCTTCTGCTGTTTCGGGAAGATAAGTACGGTAATCGATACGTTTTGTCCAGGTGTTGGAGAACGAACCGGCTACAAATGCATTGAAAGCACCTTTGGTGTATTCCAACTGAGCAAACAGTCCGCCATAGGTTACAATACCGTCGTTCCAGTATGCAATCTTATCACCAACATGGGATTCGCCGAATTTGCTATCTACCCAATAGTCGCCTCCAAGAAGGTCGCGTACTTCACGGTAGTGTTCACCTTTGTAATGACGGGCATCGATACCTGCAGTAAGTGTAAGTGCATCGCTGAAGTCATAAGTAAGTGTTGACAGAACGCCGTACCATTTGTGGTTGTTAACAGAGTTACGAATGATATGTTTTGATTCGCCTGCCGGATAAATTCTGGTAGTGTCAATGTTCCCCAAACTGTCTGGTTCAGAGGTTTCGTAATATGTTTTATTTGCATTAATGTCACCCATTTCGTCCCAATCGTACTGTCCAAAGACTGTTTTGGGTGGTTCATATTTAAAATAGTAACTGTGTCCCGATGCTCTATCTTTAATGTTAACTCCGAGGGGGCCCGAGCCGCCACCGGTTCCGAATGAATAATAAGCCGATGTAGCCAAATGGGCTTTGTCGTTAATTTTCCAATACCAGTTCAAAGCCATTTGCGGTTTGTGGTAGTAGTTAACACGGATGTTCAATACTTCACCGCCACGGTAACCCCAGTTTTGGTTGTAACGGGGACCGTATTTGTTAAATGTAGCAGAGTCGAGCATGTAATAATCATCGCGCTGACCGTGCTGTTGGGGAGCACCTATTGCTGTGAAAACCAACTGGTGGTTTTTACCGAGGTCTTGTGATACGGAGAAGAAGTATGACCATGCTTTAACCCATGTGGCGTCGATGTAACCCTGTCCGAAAGTGTGTGAACCTACAAAAGTAATGGCTGTTCCGGTTTTCAGTTTACCGGTTGACAGGGTAAGCATTTGTTTGAAACGGCCGTAATCGGTTGCAGCGGTCATAAACGAACCGCCTTTGTTCATGTCGGTGGTTTTGGTAATGATGTTGATGGTACCACCAACAGAGTTGATAGCCAGTTTGGAAGCACCCAAACCACGCTGAATCTGAATGGTACGGGTAGCGTCACCAAGGCCTGCCCAGTTCGACCAGTAAACCCAGCCGTTTTCCATATCGTTAACGGGGATACCGTTAATCATAACAGCCACGTTTCTTTGGTCGAAACCACGAACGTTAACACGCGCGTCACCAAATCCGCCACCTCTTTTGGTTGCATAAACGTTGGGAGTTGTTTTCATTACTTCCGGGAATTCCTGGCTACCGAGGTTCTGCTCAATGGTTTGAGCGCTTAATGTTGAAACCGCAACCGGAGTTTTTCTGTCGATAGCAACAGAAGCCAGTACATTCACTTCGTTCAAACCGATTGCACTCGATTTCAGCTTGATGGTGCCAAGGTCATAGGTTGATCCGTCCTTAACCGTGATGTCCATCGACTGTGGTTCATAACCAACATAAGATACGTTCAGCTTGTGATCACCGGCCGGGGCAATCAGCGTGAAACTACCGTCAAGGTTGGTGGTAACACCAATGGTAGTTCCTTCGATAAGAACAGTAGCGCCGATAAGCGTTTCGTTACTGTTGGCGTCCATAACAACGCCTCTTACTACTCCCTGTGCAAATGTTGCACCTGCAAAAAACAGGGTAAGCATCAGGGTTAAAAGTACATTTTTTCTTTTCATAAGCAATAAATTTTTAAAAATTTAGGTTTCTCAATTCGGGCGCTAATGTAGAAAAATTGTTGTTTAATATTTTAAAGAAAATGTTAAGAAATCAACGTTTTATACCGAAATACATTGTAAAACATTGAAAAACAAAGAAAACCGCCGTTAATAAAGTGTTAAAAAAAACTTAAAAAGGATTAAGTGAAGTCGGGCTTACTTTCTGATTTTCACAGGCTAATACAGAGATTTCGCACTCTCTTCCTTAAAAAATGAATCAAGCCATTGGTCAGCCATAATTAAGGGTTTTAAAAAAGAAGCCACCGGTGATTTAATAATTTCCTTTGAATCGGGCAATAATGATATCATTCCGGGCAAGGCGGAAAATGCCATCTCAACAGCCCGGTAGAAAGCCCCGAAACCAATATTATAAAGAAAATCACGGACTTTCTCGTTTTTCAATTCTACACTTAATGAAGAAAAAGCAACCACTATAAACATAGCCCGAAACATCATTTCAATGCCTATTTTAAAACCTTGCATGCTAAATGCAAAAAGGTTGTTTTTATCCCAAAAAAATGCGGATAGCACTACAATAATTACCAATTGGATCCAAAAAACCGGTTTTTTAAGTCTCCTTAATGATGACCGGTATCTGTATCCGGTAATGAGAATATACGGCAGGGTAACAATTACGGTGCTTGCCAGAGACGCATAGTTAAAAAGCGTTAATCCCAGAACAATGGCAAAAAAATGAACAAAAACCAGTACCATATAAGTTTTAAACCCGGGATCAAGTTTAAAAAAATCGTTATTGCTGCTTTTAACTTTTCCGGTTATGAATTTTGACTCTTCTGTTTTCAGTTGCAATGCCCTGGTTCCGGTTAAATATCCGAGTAAGCCTGCTGTTATACCGGCCACAAAATAAAAAGCAAGCAGGAAGAAGAGTATCTGCCATTCATCGGATTCGGGAAGCCCCATTTGTTTCAGTCCGAAATTAATCAGGTTAACGT
>JALVZH010000123.1:3773-11139 GCA_027022105.1 Bacteroidales bacterium
GGTTAACGTAAATTGCAATTAAATTGAAACCGTAAAAAATCAGAAGGCTGATGATTTTATGAAAAAGGGCACTGGAAATGCTCAATACTCCTGCAGCCATGTAACCGAGAGGATTTTGCCCCGACAGAAGCAAAACAAATTCAATGAGGAAAGCTTCGAGCAGAATTCCGGTCATGGGGCCGAGGATAATGGCACTGGGCGAAACCGATTTCATGATGGCGGTTACCAATCCGGCCCGCCATATGAGCCCCCGGTATGGCCAAATGGTATAAAAACCCAGCAAAAGAACGGTTCCTGTAAATGCCAGAATAGAACCCGCAAAAGGGATTCGTGTGTTGTGCAAAAAGCTTCCTATAATAACCTCAATGGATGCCCATAATCCGCCCACAACAGCTGCCCTGGCCCATAACTCCCGCTTATCCATAATGCTTTTCTTTGATGATTTCTTCGGCTTTTGTAAGGTCTTTGCGCCGGTTTAAATTAAAAAAAGTAATGCCGCTGCGAAATATGCCCGTATTATCGAATGGAACCGATTTAAATCTCACTCTCTTCAACAGGTTCATCATTTTATATTCACCGTTGGCAACTACCGCTTCAATTTGGCTGAGGACATTGGTGGCATAATAGGCACATAACGGTTCAACAAGAAATGTTTCGTGTGAGGGAGCAACAACCTGATAATTTTCAATTTGTTCGAGTAATACTGAAAAAATAGCGGTTTCCACAAACGGGGTATCGCACGAAAGAACCAGATTGTGCCGGGTTGCAGACTTTTTCAGACAGGTCATAATCCCTCCAAGCGGTCCGACATCTTGAATATCATCGGTTAATACGGGAAACCCATATTGTTTATAGCGCTCTGTGTTGTTATTGGCCGAAATAAGAATATTGCCGCAAAGAGGTTGCAGGGTTTCGATGGCATATTCCACAAGCGGTTTTTTATTAAAGCTACAAAGCCCTTTTTCCTCACCCAGTCTCCGGCCTTTGCCTCCGGCCAGGATAATTCCCGTTATTTCGGTTCTGTTAAACATGAATCGCAAAATTATTAAAATTGCTTGTACCTTTGCGCCGATTTAAAATTTCGCATAAAATGAAAAAATTCGGTGCTCCCATGGAAGAAAAATTAAAGGCTTTTGAACGTTTGCTGAACATAATGGACGATTTGCGGCAAGGTTGCCCCTGGGACAGAGAACAGACATTTGAAAGCCTGCGGCACCTGACACTGGAAGAGGTTTTTGAACTGTCGGATGCAATTCTTGACAAAAACCTTGAAGAGATAAAAAAAGAGCTGGGCGATTTGATGTTGCACATTGTTTTTTATGCAAAACTGGGTGAGGAGCAAAAAGCATTTGATATTAAAGATGTTTTGGACCATATAGCCGAAAAACTCATTTTCCGCCATCCGCATATTTACGGGGATGTAAAAGTTGCCGGTGCCGACGAAGTGAAAGACAATTGGGAAAAGCTAAAAATAAAAGAGGGGAAAAAATCGGTATTGGAAGGAGTTCCGGTATCGCTGCCCCCTCTGTTGAAAGCTTACAGAATGCAGGAAAAAGTGAAAGGTGTCGGGTTTGAATGGAAGGAGCGTTCTCAGGTGTGGGATAAAGTAATGGAAGAGATGAACGAACTGAAACATGAAGTGGAAAACGGCGCCGATAAGGATAAAATGGAAGATGAATTGGGCGACTTACTGTTTGCCTTGGTCAATTATGCACGATATATAGGGGTTAATCCCGACGATGCCCTTGAACGCACCAACAAAAAGTTTAAATCCAGGTTTCAGTTTATAGAACAGGAGGCTGCAAAAGAGGGTAAAGACCCTAAAGACATGACACTGGAGGAGATGGATATGTTTTGGAACAAGGCCAAGGAGTTGGAAAGGAAGTTGGGCTAAGTACCTGGCGGGAGTTTGATATTCAGAGGTTCAGAGGTTCAAAGGCTCAACGGTTCAGAGGGGACTGAACGGAATTATCTTTTAGTTCGTCGAAGGCCTTGCAGGTGGCGACTTGAAAGGTAGCGTAAAAGGAAAAGTTAAAAAGCAGAAGATATAGTAATAATTTTATGACAGAAAAAGAATAGTGAAAATTAAAACTACAAACCGACAGATCAATTCTTCGAAAGAAATTTTTGAATAATATTCAAAAACGTATCTTTTTTCACCGGTTTGGAAACGACAACATTAAATCCGGTATCTTTTGCTTTTTGAATATTATTCGCCGTTGAAAAAGCAGTGAGTGCAATTATCGGAACATCCCGATTTATCTGTCTGATAATTTTTGCAGCCTCAAATCCATTCATTACCGGCATTCTCAAATCCATAATAATTAATGAAATATTATTACTGTTATTATTAAAAATTTCCACTGCTTCTTTACCGTTCCCTGCATAAATAACTTTTATTTTTTCACTTGCATTTTTCAAAAGAATCCTTAAAAATTCAAAATTTGTGTACTCATCTTCAACAACCAGAATTGTGGTGGTTTCTTTTAAATCAAACACTGTATCTTGCAGAGTATTAGTACGTTTAAATTCTTCTTCGCTTATACGGAAGGGTATTGTCAGTCTGAATATCGAACCTTTTCCTTTTTCCGATTCAACGGTGATTTTTCCACCCAGCAACTCTGCGTATTTTTGAGCTATTGAAAGTCCCAGCCCAAGACCTCCGGCTTTTTTTGATAAATCTTTTTCTTCTTGCGAAAACCGTTTGAAAATTATCTCAAGGTTTTGGGGTTCAATTCCGATGCCCGTATCTTTAACATAAAGCTCCAGATTATTATTTTTGATACTATAACCTGTTTCCACGCTTCCCTTTTCGGTAAATCGTATTGCATTTGAAATGAGATTACTCAAAATGCGTTTCAGCTTTACTTCATCCGAGAAAATCTCACTTTTGTCATCTGATAAGGGAGTTGTTAACAGTAATTTCAGGTTTTTTTCCTTTGCTTTATGTTCAAAAACAGAATGTACTTCCCTCAGCAGGGTGTTTAGATTAAATGTTTTATTGTTAACTTTAATTTCGTTTGTTCCCAAACGCGACATCTCAAGAATATCGCTGATAATCTCCAATAGTTGTTTTCCACTGTTTTGTATTATTTGTGCATACTGCTTTTTTGTTTCATCGTCAATGTCAGAATTAAGAAAATCGGAAAACCCGATAATTGCATTGAGCGGAGTTCTGATCTCATGCGACAGGTTATTGAAAAACTCAGTTTTCAACTTGTCACTCTCTTCAGCTTTTTCTTTGGCTGCAATCAGGTCTTTTGTCCTTTCCCTTACTAAATCTTCAAGGTGTTCTTTGTATTTGGTCAATTGCATTGTTTGCTCTTGCAATTTTTCTGACTGAACCAAAACTTCTTCTTTTTGTTTGGCCAGTTCTTCTTTTTGATATTTAATGATTTTGTAGCTGTATCTGAGTTTTTTCAGGTAATGCAGCAAGAGCAAAATAAATACTATGGTTATAACAATTAAAACCAAAGTATAAAAAAGTGCAATTTTGTATTTGTCAATTCGTTGTATAAAAGTAAGGTTTTGCTTGGCCAGTTTATCAACTTTTGTCTGAAATCTCTTAAGTTCAAAATAGTTATTAACATTGTCAAACTGATGTGCTAAGTATTGATTTTTGACAGAATCGTCTATTGCTTTTAATTTTTCATAATAAAACCGGGCTTTCTTTTGGTTGTTATTATCCAAAAAGATAGTTAAAAACAACTTATATATATCACCTATTGCAGAAAAATTTCTTGTTTTTTGAAAAACCGATTGTGCCGTGTCAAGATATGCCAATGCCTTTTCTTTCCTGTTATTATTCACATTAATCTGCGCAGCGATCTTAAGCGATATGGCATATTGTTTCAAAATTCGTTTATTTAGTAGTGCTTTATTTATGTACTTTAAGGCTGAATCATAATTTCCACCTTTATCATAATAAACAGAAAGCCTTTGAAAGGCAAGTGTACGTGGATGTTCACACGAATCAGCTTCCAGACAATAACGCAATGCCTTGTACTGGTAATCTATTGCTTTTTTTGTTTCTCCCATTCGGTAATAGTATTCCCCGAAATCGGAAAAATTATATGCCATTTGTTTGCTGTCTCTCTTTAAATTACCTAGTTCTAAAGCCTTGATAAGATAGCGGTATGCCGAATCGAAACGATTGAGTTTAAGATACATTATTCCTGTTTGCCTGTAACCGGTAATCAGTCTGTAACCTGTTTCCGTTTTTCTTGCCGCCGAAATCAACTTAATATTTTCTATTAATGCTTTATCATATTCTCCAAAATAATCGTAATGGTTTGCCAGCCTGTTGTAGCAATCACACAACCCTTTGTAATTTTTTAGCATCTCGTATATCTTAGCGGCTTTTTGAAAATATATCACGGAATTCCCCAGTAAACCGTTAAAATAAGAATTTGTTCCCATCTGTTTAATGGCATCTGCGTAAAGAAGTAAAGATTTCGAGTTTTTTCCATAATCAATTGCTTTCCGGAGGTAAGGGATAATCTTCGGTTCGGGTCTGCGAATTGTTGATGCAACATCTAAAATGTAGGCACATTTTAAGGAATCACTCTTTAAGGTTCTGAGTTTAAGGTCTATACTGTCAATTTGTGCGAAAACGGAATTTGAAAATATAATCCCACTCAATAAAATTAAGGAAAATATTTTTTTCTTCATCAAGAAACCTTTCTTTTCTAAAAAGTCTTTGTTTGTAATGCACAAAGATAAAAATAACAACATAACTTGTCAAATAAAATAAACCGTTATATAAAACAAACCGAAACGGAACTAATTAAACGAATACCTGGTTATGTTTTGGCCCAAATTTAACACTTACTCATGTTCTGACAGACTTGTGCCAAGCGGTTATACATTCGAATATCTTAAACAGTTGGTTCTCTGTTATTAATATGATTTACTCACCTTTGCCTTCTCCGTACAATTCTGAAAGCAAAAAAGAAAATTACGAAACCGATAAGTATTCCGGCAATCAGTTGGCTCCATGCACCGAGCAAAAGTGTTTTGTGCAAAATACTGTGGTGTTCCTCATTGTCAATGGAAACGCCTGCATATTTTGCAACATGGCTCATAAGCGAAACCGCAAGGTCTTTATCGGGAATTACCTTGTGGCACGACAAACAGACTCCTCTTCTATCCAGTTTCGACCGTGTAGCGTCGTCCAGCGGACCCGAAAGTTTAAAATGATGCCCTACGGTTTGCAATTGTTTTCCCTGTTCATCCACAAACCTTGACCAATCGTAATGCAGGTTGGGAATGGCCGGCTTTTGGATATCAACCTTTTGGGGAAGTACCTCTTTATCTGCTGTCATAAGGTCGATTACCAAATCCTGTGAAGGGTCTCCGTAAAATCTTCCTCCGCCGATACCGTAACCCATAGCAGCTGCACTGGCATGGCAGCTTTCGCAGGGACGGGCCTCTTTTTGAATGGTATGGGGTTGTACCGGCGACATATCAATGCCCAATTGCCCCTCTTTTCCTACACCTTCTACGCCGGGAATTTTAAATATATGGTTTTGAATCAATGCATTACCATCTTTACCGATAACGGTAACGGTGGTTTGACAACCCGGAATGGTGGGAGATATTCTGCCTTCACCGTTTTGCGACAGCGGCGGATTTTCCCAGCGCAGGTAGCTCCGGGTTTCGGTAACCTCTCCCTCAATCATATATTTTGACAAATCGCCCCGTGCACCTCCTGTCAAACCGTGTTTGTCATGATCGGAAGCGGCTGCCAGCCAGTCGGTATGCCGTACCGCTTTGCTGTAATCTATCTTAACGTGACAACCGTAACACTGGGGTGCCCAGGTAGCATGGCAGGTGTAACATTCCATACGGTTGGTGTGGGCATCAATGTCGTCCATGGCTGTTTTGCCCGCTTGCGAAAGCTTGTTGTTGTCCGTCAGTTTTTTCAGTGGGTTTAACACCAAATCTTTTCCGGAAGCAAGATGAACCAGTACCGAATCGCCGGTTTTAACAACATTGGTTAACGGATTACCCCGGGCCGAAATCAGAAAACCCTCTTTTTTATCATAATCACTGCCTTTCTTCAGGTATTCTGGCAATGTGGCCAGCACTCCCCTCGGTTTTCCTGTGGCCGGTTTGGTATCAAACTCATCGCTATAGCCCAACGGAAGTTCCCAGGGATATTTCTTCGTGGTACCGTGACAATCCTGACACTCAATTTCTACCGGAGCCAATGTACTCCCCGCCAAAAAACGGTCGCCATGCAAATCGTTGGAAGTATGGCAATCCTGGCACAGCATGCCTTTTTTATAGTGGACATCCTCTTGCAGGTGCAGGTAGTGTTTGGTATGCAGTTTCGGCTGTTTTTCGCCGCGATAACCGTAAGTGGGTGTATAGGCCGTTTCCATTAATCCCTGATAGGAAACCCCGATTCTTTTCCCGCGGTTATGACAGGTGGTACAGGTTTCCACCGGCACTCCCGAGTAGGTTTTACCGTGAACCGTAACTTTTGCATCGCGTCCTGCCTGTATGGAATGTACCAGCATATGGCCGGGCTTTGTTTTGTCAATTGCCGGGTCGTTTCCTTCGTAAAATCCGTTGTTGGAGTAAGGAATATGACACGACGAACAGCCCATACCCCTGAAATCGCCTCTTTTTTGCCTTCCTTTGGAACCGGTGTGACACCGCAGACACTCTTGTCGCAAATAGGTATAAGCTGCCAGTTGCGGGTTTTTCTCTACCTCGTCGGCAGTGGGAGCAGGTGGCAGTTTTTTCATTTCGGCCGGATAAACCTGCGGATTTTTGTCGTGCAACGAGGCCATGTGCTTCCGGTAAACTTCGGTACCAAGCCGTTCGTGCGGATCATCCGGATTTTTTGTTACATAATTGCCGATAAAATGATTATACCCCTCCATGCCGCCAAAACTCCACAGCGTTCCCTGTATTTTACCCTGCTCCGTCATCATCAACGAATTCATCTGTGCACTTACCTGTTCTTTGTGGCATTGCCCGCATGTGTTGCTGTTTATCCACGAACTTCCCGGGTCGGGGTAAAACTCTTTCGGTCCGTCATGGGTTCTGAAATAATCAATGGTTCCTTTGTGGGCTTCAGCAATTGTTTTTGCACCGGGATTGCCACCGTGACAAACAATACATCCGTTGGGGTCGCCATGCTCCGCCCCCTTTTTGTAAATCTCCTTTATCATTTTGCTGTCGTGCTGCCTTATAGGCTCTATACCGTTGTGGCATTGCAAACAATATTTGCCGGGAGCAGGAAACCCGGTTTGTGCCGTTGTTGTCATCACTTTTGAAAATAATATTGCGATTAATACAAAAGAGGCTTGGATGTATTTTTTATTCATATATAAAATTTTGCATACAACAAAGA
>JALVZH010000124.1 GCA_027022105.1 Bacteroidales bacterium
CCATTTCGGCCATAGCCGACGGTTTCCGCGCCTGCAAAGCCATTGACGAAATGCTTTCGGGGAAATAATACTTCCCTGAAAACAGAGATAAATCGCCATACCGGTGCAAATCCCTGCCAAAGCGGATTTGTACCGGTTTTTTATTTGAAAGTTAATAAACCCATTGCGAAATAAAATTGTTTTACCTGCAAGTAAAACTTTTTTATCTTTTCGTCGAAAGTTTTATTTATGAGTAAAACTTTTTCTGCCGCACTTTAGTGCGGTTTGGTACAATAAAAGAAACCACCGGCTTTAGCCGTTAATCTTTGTTGATTAAATCATTTTTTTATCGGAAAGAAACATATGATAGAAACCGATTCACATGGAAATTAACCCTTATTTTTGCCTGCATGGAAACATGCGAACTAAAACAAAAGCTGCTTGAAAAGTGCATACAACAGCAATCGGAAATGTTGCAACATTTGCAAAAGGAGATTGATGAAGCACAAAACCAGGCCAACGAATACGGTCAGCCCAAAGACCGCTACGATGCCTACCGCACCAAGCTGATGCGTCAGATAGAGTTGTATTCAAAACAATTGGATAAAGCCAATGTTGTGATGGCGGCACTTCAAAAAGTTCCGGTTGATAAAAAATGCGACAGGGTAGAATACGGAGCTTTGGTTATTACCGATAAACAAAAAATGTTTATTTCGGCCGGTGTGGGTAAAGTGGAGCTGAACGGCGAAACCTTTTTTGCCGTATCGGCTACCGTCCCCATTGTGCATGCTCTTGCCGGCAAAAGAAAAGGCGAAGAGGCCGTGTTTAACGGTATGAAATATAAAATAGAGGATATTTGTTGAGGTTGAGCAGGAAGAGAAACCGGTAGAATTAATAATAATTTTAACCGAGATTATTAAAAATGTTACATGCCCGGCAATCTTGGAATTTTTTTAAGCTTTGAAAGTTTCCAGTAGTGTCCCCAGGCTCTTTTTATCCAGTGGCCGAATACGGGCATGGGAATAATTTTTTCTTTGTTCCATTTTCTTAAAGTAAAAATTGCACCGTTTCCCGAATCCATCACACAAACAATATTTAAATGGTTGGTGTATCCTTTTCGTTTCGGATTTCCGATAATGGCATTGTTAATATTATAAACTGCGTATTTTGCCATAATTTCCGCAATATGTCCCTGTTTGGCTATCCAGTTAGGGCCTTCCAGGCGGGTAACATCGCCGGCGGCATAAACATTTTTCTGGGGGCCGTTTACCCTGCAATAACCATCCACCAGCAAATTGTTGTCAACCGATAAGGGCAGGTCGGAATTTTGTAAAACCGGGTGGCCTGTTCCGGCAGGAGTATATATTATAAGGTCGCTTTCCAACACCGAACCGTCGGTAAAAATCACCTTTCCCTCTTCAAACCGGTCTATGGGAACACCGATTTTTTCGTCAATCTCATGCTTTTGGTACATCTGGTTCAACATTTTAAGGCCTTCGCCGCCCATCCGTGCTCCCGGCTCTTTCATGGGGGCAAAAAAAGTAAGTTGAAACTTATCGTAAAGTTTTTTCTCTTTTAATAAAGTAACCAGATTGAACAACATTTCGAAAGCAGGGCCGCCCCGTACTCCGGTCGGCGATTTGGGATTTCCTCCGAATCCGACGGCAATTTTACCGTAACCCCTCTGAATAAGAGCATCAACCTTGGTTTTAAGCTCCAAAAGTTTTTCAGGTTTACCACAGGTTGAATATGTATGCTCGGTCATTCCTTTTACATGAAGTTTACTGCTGCCGAAAGCAACAATCAAATAATCGTATTCAATGGTTTGGTTTGTCAGTATTACTTTGTTCTCTTTCGAAACAATTGATTCCACTTTATCAATAATTAAATCGAAATGATGAACCTTTTGCAGGGTTTTCAAAGGTAATTTAACATTTTCAAAATCTATCTTATTCACCGGTATCCAAATGGAAATGGGGTAAATAAAACAGTAATCCTTATCGGAAACAAGTGTTACTTTATGACCCAGTTTACTAAGGTGGTAAATGGATTCGATACCGGCAAAACCACCTCCGAGAACTACAATGTGTTGCTGTTTGTTTTTCATAGTGAATAATTAATTTGGTTTTAAATATGAAACAAAGATACATATTATTGATATATAATTGTTAAACATATATGAAACTTATTTTGTTCGGATGTTTTTTCAATTGTGCTTTCTACAGATGCCGGCAGTTTAACCCGTCTTGCCGCCGGTGAACTATAAAGTTATGTTTACAAGATTTCGGGTGCAAGGCTTAATGTAGTTGATAAAGCCCATCCTTAAACCAAACAGATTGTTATCGGGAAAAGCCTGCTCAACGACAGGAGCTTCCTCGTTGAGAGTATTCCATTTAAATATACTTTTGCAATCTTAAAGCAAGATACGTTTAGGTTAGTGCCGTTTCCATGAAACGGTGCCCCTCATGGCACAGAGGTTATGGCAATCCTTCGTGGATTTTTATTGACGAAATAATCATTGAATAAATTCATATCATGAAAAAATTTAAATATCTGTTGGTTCTCAGTTTTTTAATTTCATGCCGGATGATTGCTTTCGGGCAGCAACACCACGGACAAAAATATTTCCCCGTTGACGACACGCTTGTACGGCAAAAGCTGGAGCAGTGGCAGGATTTGAAATTCGGATTGCTGATGCACTGGGGTACTTACAGCCAATGGGGAATAGTGGAGTCGTGGTCTATTTGTCCCGAAGATTACGGCTGGTGCCAACGTACAAAAGGCAGTCATCCTGATAACTATTTCGAGTATGTAAAAGAGTACGAAAGCCTGAAAAACACCTTTAATCCGGTTGATTTTAACCCCGAAAGATGGGCTAAGGCGGCAAAGGATGCAGGCATGAGGTACGTTATTTTTACCACCAAACATCATGACGGCTTTTGCATGTTCGACACGCAGCAAACCGATTACAAAGTTACCGACAGTGCCTGTCCGTTTCATAACAATCCGAGAGCAAACATTACCAAAGAGATTTTCAAGGCATTCAGGGCGGAAGGATTGTGGACGGGCGCCTATTTTTCAAAACCCGACTGGCACAGTCCCTATTACTGGGATCCCTGTTTCCCGCCCCGCGACAGAAACGTTAACTACGATCCGGCACTTTATCCCGAAAAGTGGGAAAAGTTTGTCCAATACACCCACAACCAAATTATGGAATTGCTTACCGGATACGGAAAAGTGGATATTTTGTGGTTGGACGGCGGCTGGGTAAAGAAAAGATCAAAAGAACAAATTGAGGCCTCATATCGTGATAAATTGCAGCAAACAAAATCGGGATTTTTCAAAACCACAACTGTCAATCAGGATATCAGGATGGACGAACTTGTTGCAAAAGCACGCAAAGCCCAACCGGGCATTATTGTGGTTGACCGCGCTGTTAAGGGCAAAAACCAAAATTACCTGACCCCTGAAAACAGAGTTCCCGAAAAGGCATTGC
>JALVZH010000125.1 GCA_027022105.1 Bacteroidales bacterium
TGATTACAGGTATTTTAATGGTTCTTTTATCTCTGATGTTTTACCTTTTGGATTTGGAACAAAAGTCCTGGGTAAACTTGTTTATTTATGTTCTTTTGATTATCGGAATGAGTTGGGGGATGATTAATATCCGGGAAAACAGGCTGAACGGAGTGATGAGTTACGGTAAAGCTGTGGGTACGGGTTTCTGGATAGGCTTTGTTGCTGCCATTGTTGTTGCGGTTTACACCTATTACTACATGACGGATATTAATCCTGAAGCCGTAAAGCAAGCCCTTGAGGAGGCCGAGAACAATATTATTGAAAATCAACCCGACATAAGCGATGAAGACCTTGATAAAATGCTGGAGATGGTAAGGGTTTTCGGAAAACCTTCCATTAGTGCCATAGCGCAGGTTTTTTCCAATAGTATAATTTCGATAATTCTTGCATTAATTATTGCTATTTTTGCCAAGCGTGAAGACAGAACAATTGCATAGAAAAACTTAAAGGAATGGATATTTCTGTAGTAGTCCCGTTGTACAACGAGGACGAATCGTTAAAAGAGTTGAATGATTGGATTGTGCGGGTGATGCAGTCCAATCATTTTTCTTATGAAATAATATATGTGGACGACGGTTCAACGGATAATTCCTGGGAGGTTATCCAAACGTTGACAAAAGAGAACCCAAATGTAAAAGGAATACGGTTTTTAAGAAATTACGGGAAATCGGCTGCTTTGAATCAGGGTTTCAAAATGACTTCGGGAGATGTGGTAATCACCATGGATGCCGACTTGCAGGATAGTCCCGATGAGATACCGGAACTCTACCGTATGATAAAAGAAGAGGGTTACGATATGGTTTCGGGGTGGAAGAAAAAACGTCACGATCCCATATCCAAAACCATTCCTTCAAAGTTTTTTAACCTTACAACACGCTGGTTATCGGGTATTAAACTTCACGATTTTAACTGTGGATTGAAATCATACAATCAGGAGGTAATAAAAACCATTGAAGTTTATGGTGAGATGCACCGCTATATACCGGTTATTGCCAAGTGGGCCGGATTTAAGAAGATAGGGGAGAAGGTGGTGCAACATCGCAAACGAAAATATGGTGTTACCAAATTCGGGATGGAGCGCTTTATCAAAGGTTATCTCGATTTGCTGACCATAAGTTTTACATCACGGTTTATCCAGCGTCCCATGCACTTTTTCGGCGCCCTAGGTTCTCTGCTTTTTTTATTCGGGTTTATCATTGCCGGATATCTTGCCTATCAGAAAATATTTATGGCGGTTTACCGTATGACGGAACGGCCGCTGTTTTATTTCGGATTGCTCGCGATGATTCTGGGAACCCAACTGTTTCTGGCAGGATTTCTTGGCGAAATGATTACCCGCAATGCACCAGAGAAAGAACGGTATAAAGTGAAAGATTATATAAATTTCAAAAAATAGAATGGATATCATCATTCAATCCATAAAAGAATCAATTGCTGTAAAGCAGGATATGTTGTCGGATAATGAGTTGCTTAATCTCATTAAATCTGCTGCCGAGTTTTGTATTGAGTCATTGAACCAGGGCGGAAAGATACTTTTGTGTGGTAACGGCGGTAGTGCTGCCGATGCCCAACATATTGCTGCGGAACTTACGGGAAGGTTTGAAAAGAACAGAAAACCTTTGTATGCAGAGGCATTGCATGTTAACGGTTCCTACATGACGGCTGTTGCCAACGATTATGATTTTGAAACCACTTATGCCCGTTTGGTTGAAGCCATGGGAAAACCCAATGATATTTTAATAGCCATAAGTACTTCCGGAAATTCAAAAAATATTCTACGGGCTGCCGGACAGGCCAAAAAGCAAAGGATGACGGTAATAGGTTTGACAGGGCAGGACGGCGGAGAGTTGGCAGACCTGTCTGATTTGGTTATTAAAGTTCCGTCGAAGCGGACAACACGTATTCAGGAGAGCCATATTCTTATCGGTCATCTTCTTTGTGAAAAAATTGAACGGTCAATGTTTCCCTAAACAATGCAGTGCTAATGGATGTAAGTAAAATTAATCGTAAAAGCACACTTTTTCTCGACCGCGACGGGGTTATCAATAAAAGAATCTTCAACGGGTATGTAACATCGCCGGCAGCATTTGAATTTTTACCCGGAGTAAAAGAGAGTTTGGCGTTTTTTAACCGGATTTTCGGAAAGATAATCGTAATAACCAACCAGCAAGGGGTAGGGAAGGGGCTGATGACGGAAAAGGATTTGCACAAGATACATGATTTTATGTTACAGGAGGTGGAAAAAGCGGGTGGCAGGATAGATGCTGTATATTATTGTGCCGATTTGAAAGATAAGGAGGGAAATTGCAGAAAACCGGCAGGTACAATGGCCGAAAGGGCTGAAAAGGATTTTCCGGAGATTGATTTTACAAACAGCATTATGGCCGGTGATTCGGAAAGCGATATCCTGTTTGGAAAAAGAAAAGGGATGACAACGGTTTTTATCGGTGATAATACCGGACTATCCGAAGATGTAACACCCGATTACTTATTTTCATCTTTATATGAATTTGCCGGGTTTTTAGATAAATCACTAAATAATTTGAATCATTGACACCACAACTGATATTTACAATTTTTATAGTTTATACGGTATTGCTGTTTTTGCTTGCCTATATAACAGGCAGAAATGCAGATAACGAAAGCTATTTTTTAGGAAATAAAAAATCGCCCTGGTTTGTGGTGGCCTATGGTATGATAGGCGCTTCTTTGTCGGGAGTAACTTTTATCTCGATTCCCGGGTGGGTCGGCTCAACTTATTTTACCTATTTGGTAATTGTTCTCGGGTACCTCGCGGGATATTTTGTGGTTTCTTACCTGTTGCTGCCTGTGTATTACAGCAGAAACCTTACCTCCATATATACCTATCTCGATGAACGTTTCGGTTCAAAAACCTATCATACGGGTGCCGTTTTCTTTTTAATCAGTCGCTTCGTGGGGGCATCATTCAGAATGTATCTTGTTATCAGTGTGTTGCAACTGTTTGTGTTCGATCATTTCGGGGTGCCTTTTTGGGTTACGGTAGTGGTTTTCCTTTTGCTGATACAACTTTACACCATAAAAGGAGGGATTAAAACCATTGTTTGGACCGATACGTTGCAAACCACTTTTATGCTGTTATCGGTAGTTGTTTCCCTGATAATCATTATGTCGAAAATGGATGCCGGACTGGTTGATTTGATTCGAACGGTTGCAATAGATAAATACTCAACCGTAATTGTTACCGACCCCAAAAGCCGGCTTTATTTTATCAAACTTTTTCTGGCAGGGATGTTTATTACCATCACCATGACCGGGCTCGACCAAGATATGATGCAGAAAAACCTCAGTTGCCCTACCGAAAAATCGGCCAGAAAAAACATGATAACCCTCGGATTTATTTTGATTCCTATTAATATTATTTTTCTTTTTCTCGGTGCCGTA
>JALVZH010000126.1 GCA_027022105.1 Bacteroidales bacterium
GTGGGTTATCTCGATTATTTCGGCATCAATGTTAAACGAAACCTTATTTTCTCAGGCAACCAAATGATTTTCCGGAATGTTTTTTCAGAGTCTGAAACGGTTCGGTTTAAAATGCAAAATGCCGCCAACACAACCGTTTGGGACATTACAAACCCGCTGGCTCCGGTAAAAATGAAAAACAAAACACCGGGTAGCTCTTATACCTTTGTTCAGGATGTGGATAATGTAAAGCAGTTCATTGCTTTTGACGGAAACCTGTACTTCGAACCTGAATTTGTGGAGAGGGTTGACAATCAGAATCTTCATGCCGTTAAAAATATTGACTACCTGATTATCACTCATCCAGGTTTTTTGGAACAGGCAAACCGGCTGGCCGATTTTCACCGTATGCAGGACAATATGAAGGTTTATGTAACGACACCTCAGAAAATTTACAATGAGTTTTCGTCCGGTTCGCAAGATATTACAGCTATTCGCGATTTTGTGAAGATGGTTTACGATAAAAGCGATTCCGGCGAAGAGTTGAAATACCTCCTGTTGCTGGGTGATGCTTCTTACGATTATAAAGACATGTTACAGGAAAACACCAATTACGTTCCCTGCTGGGAGTCAGTCGGGTCGCTTAATTTGGTTACTTCCGTTGCTTCCGACGACTATTTCGGGTACCTCGACGATGGCGAGGGAGCAAGCGATAACGACCGGGTGGACGTTGGTATCGGCCGTTTTCCGGTAACCACGCCTGAAGAAGCGCAAATGGCTGTTGACAAGTGCATCCATTATGTCACTAAGGCACCTGAAGTAATGGGTCCATGGCGTAACGAAATAACGTTTGTGGCCGACGACGAGGACAACAACCACCACCTTTCGGATGCGGAAACACTTGCAGGTTTTGTAAATAATGAGGAGCCTGTTTACAACCTTAATAAGATTTATGTGGATGCTTACGAACAGATTAGTACTCCCAGCGGTCAGCGGGCGCCGGATGTAAACCGCGCCATTAATAACAAAATTGAACAAGGAACGCTTATCTTCAACTATTCGGGTCACGGGGGAGAGATAGGACTCGGTCACGAACGCTTTATGCAAATTGCGGATATACAATCGTGGACAAATTACGACAAACTTGCGGTTTTCATAACGGCCACCTGCGAATTTACCCGTTACGACGACCCCTCCAGAACTTCTGCCGGCGAACTGGTCTTTTTAAATCCCAACGGTGGCGGTATCGGGTTGTTTACCACTTCGAGAGCAACTTATGCGAGCTCCAATCTGGCACTGAACCTGGCAATTTACAACGATAACATGTTTCGTAAGGAAGACGGCCGGTATCCCTGCCTCGGAGATATAATCCGCAGGTCGAAAGTGTTGGGTAACGACAATGACAAAAAGTTTGTGCTTATTGGCGATCCTGCTTTGCAAATGGCTTATCCCGGGCTTCATGCCGTGACTACCGAAGTGAATAACAATCCGGTTAACATTTCTATTCCCGATACGCTTCAGGCACTGTCAACAGTTGTTATTTCAGGGATAATAACCGATGAAGACAACAACATGCAAGGCGATTTTAACGGAACAATCTATCCTACGGTATTTGACAAAAAAACTGCGGTTCTTACCCTCGGTACCGATGACGGCAGTTCTCCCACAACTTTCTACATGTGGAAAAGCATTATTTTTAAAGGGAAAGCTCCGGTTACCGGCGGCAGGTTCACCTTTGAATTTATGGTACCCAAAGATATTTCATACAATTACGGAATAGGAAGAATCAGCTATTATTTTTCCAACGACAGTGTTGACGGAAACGGATATTACGAAAATATTATTGTAGGCGGTTTTAACGAGGATGCCGTGGAAGATGTGAACGGTCCGGTAATTAAATTGTTTATGAACGATGTAACCTTCCAACCGGGCGATGTTACCGACGAAAATCCCGAATTGCTGGCAAAAGTTTCGGACGAAAGCGGAATCAATACCACCGGCAGCGGAATCGGGCATGACATTATTGCCAAAATAGATAACGACCCCAACCTTACTTTTAATCTGAACGATTTTTATGAAGCCGATGAGGGCGACTACCGGAAAGGAACCATTACCTATCCGTTCAGCAATCTGAAAGACGGGGAACATACATTGACTCTGAAGGTTTGGGATGTTTACAACAACTCGTCGGAAGCCGTTTTGCCCTTTGTGGTTACCGCTTCGGAGCAATTTGTTATTACCAGCCTGATGAACCGCCCCAATCCCGTTACCGACCATACCGAATTTGTATTTGAACACAACCAGCCGGGGAAAGAGATGGATGTGGAAATACGGGTATTTAATATGAGTGGTGAACTGATAAAAAGAATGACCGCCAAAACAAGTTCTGCCGGTTATCAGTCGGAGCCGTTGCGTTGGAACTGTACCACAGACAGCAACCGTAAAATAGGCAGGGGAATATATGTTTACAGTCTTATTGCTACCACTGAAGATGGAAAAACAGCCGTAAAAAAATCGAAACTTGTGTTTTTAAGATAGTTCCGCACAACGGGATATCTTTTACCTTTGCACCGAATATATCAGGATGAAAAAAAAGTTTATAAATATTTTAATTCCGTTTCTTTTCCTGGCGGCGATTGCCCGCGGCGAATCGAAAGAAATTGAATTGCACTGGTTGCCGTTGCAAAAGCAAACCGTTACATCGGGCAGAACTTTTTACTGGTTTACCTTTGATAATGCGGTATTCAGGAGTAGCTGGGGAGCACTCCCTTTGTGCCAAACGGAGACCGGCTTTGCGGAAGGAAGCCTTATTGATGTAAAAGTTATCCCGCTGGAAGAGGAAGCCGTGGATGCGGAAAGTGCCGCACTGATGGCCGATGCCGACCTGTTGCAAAACAATTATGTGTCGTTTGTGAATAATGAGAATGGGAAAGCACAAATTGAAGTGGTGTGCCTGAGGACCGAAAACGGCACCGTTTACCGTTTAAAAAAATTTTTACTGGATTACGAACTGCTTAATGAACCTTTGAACCCCAACAGCATTGTTGCAAAGCGGGTTTATAAAGATTCTTCGGTTTTAAAATCGGGGCGATGGTACAAAATGGGAATTACGAAAACCGGAATTTACCGTATCGGCTATGACGATCTGCTTGCAATGGGTTGGAATCCGTGGGAGATAAATCCCGATAATATTAAAATTTACGGTAATTATACGGGAATGCTGCCCGAAGCCAACAACAAAAGCCGGCCTGACGATTTGCGGGAAAATGCCATTGCACTCGAAGGTACCGGTGACGGCTCTTTTGACGAGGACGACGCTATTCTCTTTTTTGCACGGGCACCCGTAATCTGGCAGTACAACCCCTTTACCGGAAGATACGATCATTACAACAATATTTATACGGATACCACCTGGTATTTTATTACCGTATCCGCTGGTGCCGGAAAACGGATTCAAACCGAAAATTCATTAAATGCAACTCCTGTCGAAACCGTTTCGGAATATTATGATTTTGCAGTGCATGAAAAGGATATTGAGAATCTTATATCCTCGGGAAAGGAGTGGTATGGTGAGGAGTTGAGCGGTGATACCATGCAACGGAACTTTCTTTTTGAAGTGCCCGGATTGAGGACCGACAGACCGGTATTTTTACATTTTGATATTGTGGCACGCTCATCGCAAAATACTTATTACAAGGTGTTTGCCAATGATAAGCTGGTTATAGATTCCACAAAATTCAATAAAATTACACCCAATACATCCGTTTTTGCACGTAAATCGAACCGCAGCGTCACCTTTTTTGCCGGTAACGAAAATCTGGATTTTTCAGTGCGTTATTATGCGGAACAGGCCAATTCGGTGGCATGGATCAATTACATAGAACTGAATTTTATCAGAGACATGGCATTCAGGGGAGGGCAGATGCGGTTTGGAAATCCCCGTGTTGCGGCAGCCGGAAATATTGTGCGTTACAAGATGCAGAATGCCGGCCCGGAGGTTAAAATTTGGGATATTACCCGTTTTGATAATCCTGTAAACATAGGTTACGAATTGAATGGAAGCGAATTGCAGTTTACGGTGCCCAACGATTCCATTCGTGAGTTTTTTGCTTTTGACGGAACGGAATTTTTGTCGCCGGTGGTATTCAGGCAGGTGGAAAACCAGAATCTGCACGGTATTTCAAGGGCTGATTATATAATAGTTGCTCCTCAGGAATTCAAGGAACAGGCCGAACGTCTCGGGCAACTGCACCGCGATTACGACGGCATGATTCCTTTGGTTGTGGAGCCCGGACAGATTTATAATGAGTTTTCATCGGGTTCGCAGGATCCCACAGCCATCCGCGATTTTATCAGAATGCTGTACGACAATAATGTATTTGACGGAAAACCGGGTTATCTGCTGCTTTTCGGCGATGCTTCGTTCGATTACCGCAACAGGCTGCCTCACAATACCAATCTTGTTCCCACTTACGAATCGGATGAATCGTTGCGGGAGACAGGCTCTTTTGTTACCGACGACTATTTCGGGCTGCTGGACAACAACGAAGGCGCCGGAGTTAGTGGAAACCTTGATATCGGAATCGGACGTTTGCCCGTTTCCAAAACGGAAGATGCAGTGGCTGCGGTTGATAAAATTGAGCACTACATGAAGCATATTCCCGCCTTAATGCGCGATTGGCGAAATACCATCTGTTTTGTGGCCGACGACGGCGACCAGAACCTGCACATGCATCAGGCTCAACAATTGTTTTCCATTGTTGATACAGCTTATCCTTATCTCAATCCCAACAAGATATTTTCCGATGCTTTTACCAAAGTAAAAATCCCCGACGGTTACCGCTATCCGGTGGTGAACGAACGCATTAACCGGCAGGTGGAAAAGGGGGCATTAATTATGAACTATACGGGTCATGGCGGCCTTATCGGGTGGAGCGACGAAGTGATTCTGGATATACCGGCTATCCGCTCTTACGATAATTTTGACAACCTTCCGTTGTTTATTACCGCCACCTGTGAATTCAGCAGGTTCGACAATCCCGAATTTGTTTCGGCAGGGGAATACACCTTTTTGAATCCCCGTGGCGGGGCCATAGCCTTACTAACCACAACACGCCTGGCTTATGCCCATGCCAATATTGTGGTAAACATGCGTATTTATCACCATCTTACCGAAAGGGAAAACGAAACCGTTTCGCGTTTCGGCGATATGATACGGCTGTCAAAAATACCTTCCAGTCAGAATTTTCTGAATTTTACCCTGCTTGGCGACCCTGCCCTGCGCCTTGTTATTCCTGAGAATAATGTGGTTACGACAAAAATTAACGAGATGCCGGTGGCTTCGGGAAACGATACCATACATGCCCTTTCGAAAGTAACCGTGGAGGGCGAAATACACGATGATAACGGATACAAAGTAACGGGATTTAACGGATACCTCTATCCGAAAGTTTTTGATAAACCCACCAAATACACCACGTTGGGAAATCCCGGAGGAATAAGTATTCCCGAAGACTTTTACTTGCAGGATAAGATTCTTTTTAACGGGAAAGTCACGGTGACGGACGGTAAATTCAGCTTTACTTTTGTGGTTCCCAAAGACATATCTTACCAGTACGGATTCGGGAAAATAAGCTATTACGCTTTGGATACCGTTGTATTTGAAGATGCCAAAGGCTATTACCGGCAATTGCTCATCGGTGGTATTGAAAAAGATGCCGAGCCCGATACCGAAGGGCCTGAAATAAAGCTTTTTGTTGACAATCGTCATTTTGTTAACGGAGGAAAAACATCTTCCAATCCGCTTATTATTGCCGATATTTTTGATGAACAGGGAGTGAATGCAACTGGCAGCAGCCTCGGCAGAGACCTGGTGCTGTGGATTGATGACGACAAAAGTACACAACTTGCTGTAAACGATTATTTTGAGCTTCAAAACGATTCGTATCAGAAAGGAACTTTAACCTATCAGTTGCATAACCTGTCCGAGGGGTTTCACAAGGTAACCGTAAAAGCCTGGGATGTGCAAAACAACTCATCGGAACAGTCCGTAGAATTTGAGGTTACCAAATCGGGTACATTAATTTTGAGTGAGGTGAAAAATATGCCCAATCCGTTTTCGGCAACTACGGCATTTACGTTTCGCCACAACAAGCCCGGGCAGATGCTCAATTACCGGATTTCCGTTTATACGCTTTCCGGTTTGCCCGTAAAAACGCTGGAAGGGACAATACCCGCCGCGGGAACTGAGATTCAACCCATTGTTTGGGATGGCAGGGGAGATAATAATGTGAGGATAATAGACGGTATTTATCTTTACCGGCTGGTAGTTTCCGACAGTGAAGGTAACCGTGCGGTAACAAACAGTAAATTAATGCGTTTAACACAATGAACATGTTTAAAGTTAACGTGATGACAATGAGTATAAAATATTGGAAACCAGAAAATGAATTCCATTATTCCCCTCCTTGGAGGGGGAGGGGTGGGTTTATTAAAAAAAGATATTCATTTTCTGGTTTCCAATATTTTATAATTCATCTAATGTTGAGACTTTAAACAAGTTTAAACATAAATCAAGTTCATAATTAACTTACAATAATAAAAAGAATATTTCGTTAAGTTTGCAGACCTTTTTTAACAACATAAATTTTATATGAAAACAAGGATTTTATCAGCATTATTGATTTTGGTTCCCTTTATAGGGATGAAAGCCCAGACATACAACAACCTGAACGGGCAAAACGGAGGAGCCAATGTAATAACAACCGCAGTACCTTTTTTGATGATCGGGCCTGATGCCCGTGCGGGCGGAATGGGCGACGGAGGAGTAGCCACTTCGGCAGATGCGTTCTCGCAACACTGGAATGCAGCCAAGTATGCCGTTATCAATAACCCCACAGGTTTTTCAATTTCTTATACCCCCTGGCTCAGAAATCTTGTCAACGATATCAATCTGGCATATGTTTCATTTTATCAGAGAATAAATGACATGTCCACCTTTTCGGCATCGTTAAAATATTTTTCACTGGGAGAGATTCAGTTTACCGACGACCAGGGTAATCCGTTGGGATTGTACAAACCCAATGAGTTTGCACTTGATGCCGCCTATTCCAGAAAGCTTACCGACTACCTCTCCATGGCTGTTACCGGAAGGTTTATCTACTCCAATCTGACTGCCGGACAGAATGTGCAGGGGATTGAAACAACGGCAGGGGTTTCGGTTGCCGCCGACATAGCTGTTTATTATGAAAAAGAGGTGGAATGGTTTCCTTCAATGGGTGCTACGTTTGCATGGGGAGCCGTTATTTCCAATATAGGAAACAAAATTTCGTACAGTAAATCCAATATCGAAAAAGACTTTATTCCCACAAACCTGCGTATCGGGCCCCGTCTTACACTGGATTTGGACGATTATAACCAATTGAGCTTTAATGTTGATATAAACAAACTTTTGGTGCCAACACCTCCCATTTATGCTACCGATACTTTGGGAAATCCCATCATCAATCCCGACGGAACGTATCAGATTGAAAAGGGCAGAGACCCCAATGTTTCTACCATCAGGGGAATGGTGCAGTCGTGGTACGATGCCCCCAACGGTTTGAAAGAGGAGTTTCAGGAGTTTTATTTTGCCGTGGGAGCAGAGTATCTGTACAATAAACTGTTGGCCATCAGAGCCGGCTATTTCTATGAAAATCAGTATAAAGGAAACAGGAAATATTTCACGTTGGGTGTAGGGTTAAGGTATAACGTTTTCGGGTTGGATTTTTCTTACCTGATTCCCACTGTTTCGCAACAGAACCCGTTGGAAAAGACCCTCCGCTTCTCGTTGCTTTTCGATTTGAATAAGGACAAAAGAGAGAAACTCCCCGTAAAATGAGCCGGGTAGGCTTCGGGTACGATGTCCATGCTTTTGGCGATAATCTCCCGCTTGTTCTCGGGGGAGTAAATATCCCATTTCCAAAAGGTCTGCAAGGCCATTCCGATGCCGATGTTTTAACACATGCCCTTATTGATGCCCTCCTCGGGGCTGCTGCGCTGGGAGATATCGGGACCCATTTCCCCGATACGGACCCCGAATACCGGAACATCAGCAGTTTGATATTGCTTGCCACGACATGGGAAAAACTGGCTGCCAGAGGGTTCGATATTATTAATGTGGATTCCACAGTAGTGTTGCAGGAGCCTGAAATAGCACATTTTATACCTGAGATGCGGCAAAATATTGCA
Organism: Bacteroidales bacterium; assembly: GCA_027022105.1. GTDB lineage: Bacteria > Bacteroidota > Bacteroidia > Bacteroidales > F082 > Sulfidibacterium. The sequence continues at coordinate 8,209 of JALVZH010000126.1, forward strand.
AATGCTCTGCAAATTGATCTTTCGCAGGTTTCGGTAAAGGCTACCACAACCGAGAGGCTGGGTTTTGCCGGTCGCGGCGAAGGTGTTGCCGCCTATGCCGTTGCTATGGTCAGTCCGGTTTAGTCTTGTTTTTTTCGATACTTTTGGGCAATCAAAAAGGAAACAATGAACAGCAGTAAGCCATGGATTTCATGGACAATACTGATTATACTGGTATTTGTCTGGGGGAGTTCGTTTATTTTAATCAAGAAATCCCTTATCTGGTTTTCGGGTAAGGAGGTGGGGCTGTTGCGTATTGTTATCACATTTCTGTTTTTGCTTCCTCTGAGCATCAAGCCGCTGAAAAGGGTTCCGCGGAAGCTCTATTGGATGTTGATTGTTTCGGGAATTGTGGGCAGCCTGATACCGGCATTTCTGTTTGCCATTGCTGAAACCAAAATCGGCAGCGGGCTGGCCGGCACACTCAATTCGTTAACACCGCTTTTTACCCTGATAGTCGGGGTGCTGTTTTTCCGTTTGAAAACACACTGGTTCAACATAGCCGGAGTTATTATCGGGTTGGCAGGTGCCGTGGGATTGATTTATGCCACCAACCCTGTTGACCTGACAACCGGAGCCGCTTACTCTTCACTGGTTATCGTTGCAGCTGTCTGTTATGCCGTTAATGTAAATTTAATTAAACACTACTTTAAAGGAATCAACTCTTTGGATATCACTACGCTCACCTTCTTTTTTATCGGCATTCCTGCGCTGATTTATGCTCTTTTGTTTACAGGTATTCCCCGTAAACTGATAACCGACACGGCATCGTGGTCAGGATTAGGATATATGTCCATTCTTTCGGTAGTGGGTACGGGACTGGCGCTTATCATTTTCAATTACCTGATTAAGATCAGCAGCCCTGTTTTTGCCGCATCGGTTACCTACCTTATTCCGGTTATTGCCATTTTGTGGGGAATAATAGACGGTGAACCTTTTAAGTTGTATTTTCTTGTATGGATTGCTTTGATACTGATTGGAGTGTTTCTTGTGAATAAACAACCGGGAAGGTAATGGGTGCTGATGTTTACCGGATTATTCTTTAACCGGTTTTGCTTCTTTTAAAATTTTCTCAACGAAGCCTTTTTTCAAATCCAAATATTCTGTAATCTGAGCGACGGTAAATACTGCTTTGGTAATTGGTTTTACGATTACCTCTTTTTCTTTTTCAAATAATTCCTTTTGCAGTCTTTTATGTAATCCTTCTTTCAGTCCCTCTTCTTGTGGTTGCATTGCTATGGTTATGGCTATGTTTCCTTCTTTTTCCGTTATGGTTTTTATCTTTTTGGAAAAATACCTCTTTGAAGTATTTATCTTGTGAATTAATTGTTTTTATATGAGGTCACTGCCAGCAAATAAGTGGATTTAATCCACACTTTTTTCCTGTTTCTTTTATCTTTTTTCTTCCTTACCGGCAAGCAACTACAAGCGGACAGCCCGCCCGGCCGCCAAAAAAATCATTTAATAAAACAATTTGGCTACCTTTTCCTTATCTCCTTTAATAATGTTTCCATTGTTGTTGATATAAGAACCTTTTTCGATGAGCCACTTTGTTTTGGGACGGACAAACCGCACCATGTTCAACTCCATGGAAGCAGGGCCGTATTCCGGTTTTTTTTGCAGCAGTACCGCTCCGTAATTACAATCTTTAACCAATGTATTGCTCACCTTCAAACCTGACAAATCTTTTGATGCCAGACCTATGTTGGCTCCTTCTATGTCGCAATTTTCAATTACAAGATGTGAATCTTCGCCACCGCTCACCCCTTTGTCCTGAGCGCCTTTTACCTTGGTGTTCAATACCTTAATGTAGCTTCCGGAAAAATCGATGGCATCATTTCCGATATTGCTAAAGGTTGTGTTGTTTACCGTGCCGCGACTGAAATCGGAATCAAAGGCATCGCTGTAGGTGTAGTCGAACGTGCAGTTGTCCATTGTAAAGTTGCAGCGGACGAGGTTTACGGCATCCTCACATTGGTTTCTGTAAAGCGTCACGTTGTTAAGCGAAACGTCGGCTTCGTAAAATGTAACGGCTCCGGTAATAATCCAGTTGTCATAATTGAGCGTATTGAAATTTTCGAACCGCACATGCGCCAGTTCCGATTTTCCTTTGGGTTGAAGCACCGTAAATCCGTTGGCGCTGAAATCGGAAGAGGTGATTGTTACCGGATTTCCGGCAGTTCCCCGAACCGTTACCGGCGAAAGCGAAAGGAAGAATGCTTTTTTTACAAAGTCGAGATGCGTACCCGGCTTAAAATATACACGGTAACCCCGGGGGATGACCACAGGATAGTCAACCACGGAACTGCCCGTTTTTATGTAAATGTTTTTCCCCGAAACCTTTTCAATAACGGGCAGGTCGAGGGTGGCATTTTGAAAAATCTTCTGCCGGGTGGTTGTTCCCGCAGGTGCCGGCCAGGGATGAACCGGTGTTACAAAAGTCTCCAAGCTGCCGTCAACCATAAAGAAAAGGTAACGGTTGTTGGTATCGGCAACCACCGAATCGGCAACCGTTGTGTTTACACGGAAAGCAGGCATGGGTTTGCCTTTTCCGAAATGAAAATCTATCATTTTCTTTTTGTATCCGGTGCCCAGCAAAGCTATTTTTTTGGGATAATAATTTTCCACCCTGATAACAGAGGAATCGCCCTCTGTCCTCTGTAAATAGGCATTCACATAAAATCCGGGTGTGTTTTCAAAGATGTCCTTTATGGAATAATCGTTTTCCTTAATGTTGAAACGGAAAGCCGTATCGGCAAGTTTTGCGGCGGCAAACTTTCTGAGTTTCGGCAAATATTCCCTGATTTTCCGGGCGCTTTTCCGGTA
>JALVZH010000127.1 GCA_027022105.1 Bacteroidales bacterium
ATACCACACAGAGCTTTCGTATGAACTATATAACATTTTATCTGCAATAATAACTTTATCCAAATTAAATATTATTAATAGTCTAAATATTCCACGATATTTCCATGTAATTATTTTTTTACATTTTCCAACAATTTTTTTTATTTCTTTTTTTTCAAAAATAAGCTTTACATTTTCTTTATTTGTTATATAATTTCTTTGATATTTTGGGGCAAATAAAATATCAGTCTTTGCCAACTCTTTTGTTACATAAATATATAATATGGTTTCCTGGGAAGGTTTTAATGCCCAAAATAATTTATTTACAATATCATTTAAATCATTTTGATTTTCTATTTTAGGATAAATTAAATAAGTATCGTTTAACAACCGATAACTCTTAGAACTTATTTTACTTATTTTTGAAAATACTATAAAATTTATACTTATTTATTAGTATTTTAAGTTTATTCCTTTTACCGTAAACAAAATTCCTTTTTTTCAGATTTCTTTCACCCATTGCAATATTATATTCTTTTTAAGTTATTAATTATTAATAAACCAATTGAATAACTTTTTCACCCCTTCATCAATCTCTATCTTATGATGCCAGCCAAAATGGTGAAGTTTAGTTACATCAGTAAGTTTGCGCATGGTGCCGTCGGGTTTTGAGGTATTGAAAACAAATTGTCCTTTAAAACCTACTACTTTTTTAACCAAATTTGCCAAACCAGCAATACTGATTTCTTTTCCTGTACCTATATTTATATGCGTATTTTTGATTTCTTTCATCTTTTTTCCGGTACGTTCATTAATTATCAAATCTTCAAAGTCAATATTCTCCATAACAAAAACACAAGCATCTGCCATCTCTTCACTCCAAAGAAACTCGCGCATAGGTTTACCTGAGCCCCAGATATCAACTGAAACAGTCGAAGGTTGAAGGTCGGAAAGTCCAAGGTCGGATTCGGACTTTTGACCTTTAGCCTTTGACTTGTAACGTACTATTCCATACTTTTTAAGAATATCTAAAATTTCTTTATCACTACCGCTCCCATCCACTCCTTCAATGGGCCTTTTGTCAAGATCTTTACGGATTGCTTGCCAATCGTTATTTTCAAGGCATTTACCCAAATGAACCTTACGTATCAACGCCGGAAGTACATGAGATTTTTCCAAATCAAAATTATCGTTAGGTCCGTAAAGATTTGTCGGCATTACGGAAATAAAGTTTGTCCCATATTGCAGATTATAACTTTCACACATTTTGACGCCGGCAATTTTTGCAATGGCATAAGGCTCATTAGTATATTCCAAAGGACTTGTTAGTAAATACTCCTCTTTCATGGGTTGAGGACACTCTTTGGGATAAATGCATGTACTGCCTAAAAACAAAAGTTTTTTTACTCCATGAACATAAGCCTGATGAATAACATTATTTTGAATTTGAAGGTTTTCATAAATAAACTGAGCACGATAGGTATTATTGGCGACAATACCACCCACTTTAGCTGCCGCCAGAAATACGTATTCGGGTTTTTCCCTTTCAAAAAACTGTTGTACATCCGATTGGTTCAATAAATTCAATTCCTCCAAAGAACGCCCAATAAGATTAGTATAACCTTTGGCTTTCAAATTTCTCCAAATTGCCGAACCTACCATTCCTTTATGTCCGGCGACGTATATTTTTGAGGTTTTATTCATAATTATCTAATTATATGCTTAAACAAATTTTATATGTATCGAAGAAAAGTGTACGAAAGGACTGATCGTAATGTCCTTCTATCGTGCTATTGAATTTACTCGTAATAGTTCAACGTTTTATATCCTCCCTCTTTTAAATAAGTATCTTTTTTCATTAATACCAAATCGGATTCTACCATCTCATTAATAAGTTCGTCAAGATTATATTCAGGTTCCCATCCTAATTTTTTTTTTGCTTTAGAGGGGTCGCCAATGAGGAGATCTACTTCAGTAGGGCGAAAGTATTTGGGATCGACCTCTATAACGGGGGTTAAACGGGTTTTAATCTGTTTCAGGTATTTCTCACCGACTTTTTCAATAAATAATTTTTCATCTATTTCTGAAACAAAGCCTTTTTCCTCTTTTCCCTTACCCTTGAATTCCAACTTAATACCAACTTCATTAAATGATTTTCTTACAAAATCCCGTACTTTTGTTGTAATTCCCGTCGCAATAACCCAGTCTTCCGGTTTATCGGCCTGTAATATCATCCACATCATGCGTACATAATCTTTGGCATGTCCCCAATCTCGTTGTGCATCCAAATTGCCAAGATAAAGTTTTTCTTGTAAACCTAAAGCAATTTTAGCAGCAGCACGAGTTATTTTACGGGTGACAAAGGTTTCTCCCCGAATAGGGGATTCGTGATTGAAAAGGATACCATTACAGGCAAACATATTATAAGCTTCCCTATAATTTACAGTTATCCAGTAAGCATAAAGTTTAGCTACCGCATAAGGTGAACGAGGGTAAAATGGGGTACTCTCTGTCTGTGGAATTTCTTGTACTAAACCGTAAAGTTCGGAAGTAGATGCCTGATAAATTCTTGTTTTATCTTCAAGTCCTAAAATACGAATGGCTTCTAATAATCGTAATGTACCAACACCATCAGCATTGGCAGTATATTCAGGGGTATCAAAACTAACATGCACATGGCTCATTGCAGCAAGGTTATATATTTCATCCGGTTGTACTTCCTGAATTATACGTATCAAGTTGGTACTATCCGTCATATCGCCGTAATGTAGGAAAAAAGTGGCATCTTTCTCGTGAGGGTCTTGATATAAGTGGTCTATCCTGTCGGTATTAAACAAGGAACTTCTTCTCTTAATGCCATGTACGGTATATCCTTTTTTTAACAAGAACTCGGCAAGGTACGCACCGTCTTGGCCAGTGATACCTGTAATTAATGCGGTTTTATTCATTTATTTGTGTTTTTCTGTTGTTTGTTTCTATTGTTCAGAAAGCTAGTTATAGAGCAGTAATTTCCATAGAGATACATTCCAGCAATATTTAAAAATACTTTTAGTTTCTTAATATTTTACAAACTTCTGTTTATCAACCAACAATCCCAAACCCTTCACAGCCTCATCCGTTCCTTTTTTAGAATCAACAACAACATTGGCATTTTCCGGCACTTCAAACTCTTCATCCAATCCTGGTAAATGAATTATTTTCCCTTCATCGGCAAGTTGATACAATCCGTATTTGTCGTTTTTTCTGCAATAATCAATATCTGCGTCCATATACACCAGTTTGAAGCGTTCGGGACCGATAATTTCTTTAATTTGTTGGCGGATGCTCTCTTTGGGCGATATGAAAGAGGCAATGCAAATTATGCCCTGGTCGTTCAGAAGTTTGCAAATATGTGCAACTCTGCGGAGGTGTTCGGCACGATCGGCGGGTGAGTAATCCAGTTCGCGATTAAGGCCTGCCCGTACCGTTTTTCCATCCAAAACAACCACGATTTTACCCATGGAAAAGAGTTCTTTTTCAAGACTGTATGCCAGTTCGTTTTTTCCGCTTCCGTGAAGACCCGTAATCCAGATGGTTTGCCCTTTTTGTCCGTACCGTTTTTCCCGTTCTTCAAGAGATATCAGGCTGCCTTGTTTAACAATGTGTTCCCGCTCTTTGTCCGTAATACGGCTGTACAGTTTATCACTGCTTACTTTATCCAAAATCATCCCCACAGCCACGGTATTGTGGGTAACAGGGTCTATCAAAATAAATGCTCCCGTTTGGCGGTTCTTTTTATAAGCATCAAAATACAGGGGTTCGTTGGTGGTTATAACTACCCTTCCGATTTCATTCAATTGGAAAAAATCAACAGAACTTTTTTCCAGCGTATTAACATCCACCCTGTACTCTATTTTATCAATTCTGGCTTTTGTACTGTGAGTATTGTGTTTAATATAAAACTGTGTATAGGGATCCATTGCCGTTTCATCCATCCAAACCAGCATTGCTTCGAAGTGGCGTTCAACTTTCGGCAGGTTATCGGGATGTACCAGCATATTTCCTCTTGATACATCTATCTCATCGTTGAGCACAATGCTGACGGCCTGAGGAGGAAAAGCCTCTTGCAGTTCTCCGTCGTAAGTGGTTATTTCTTTTACCGTTGAAGTTTTTCCTGAAGGAAGAACCATTATTTTATCCCCTTTTTTTACAATACCCGAGGCTACCTTACCGGCAAAACCGCGATATTTCAGGTCGGGACGGATAACGTATTGGACAGGAAAACGAAAATCTTCAAAGTTACGGTCGCTGCTTACGTGTACTGTCTCTAAGAATTCCAGCAAACTTTGACCGTGATACCATGGCATTCTGTCCGACACCTCCACAACATTATCACCTTTCAGTGCCGAAACCGGAATAAAAGTAATGTCAGGGATATCAAGTTGCGTAGCAAAATTTTTATAATCTTCACATATTTTATCAAACACCTCTTGTGAGTAGTCCACCAAATCCATCTTGTTAACAGCCAGCACCACATGTTTTATGCCAAGCAACGAAACAAGAAACGTGTGCCGTTTGGTCTGCGTGATAACCCCTTTGCGTGCATCGGTAAGGAGTATGGCAAGGTTGGCGGTAGAACCGCCGGTTATCATATTTCGGGTATATTGTTCATGACCGGGCGTATCGGCAATGATAAATTTCCTTTTTGAAGTGGAAAAATAGCGGTAAGCCACGTCAATGGTGATACCTTGTTCCCGCTCGGCTTTCAACCCATCCAACAACAATGCATAATCAATCTCCTCTCCTGCATGTCCTTCGCGTTTGCTGTCGCGTTCCAGTGCCAACAGTTGGTCTTCGTAAAGCTTTTTACTGTCGAACAACAACCGACCTATCAGGGTTGATTTACCATCGTCAACCGAGCCTGCCGTGAGAAGACGAAGGAGGTCTTTTTTTTGGTCCTGGTCGAGGAATTCGTGGATCTCCATGAAAAGTTTCGCTTTTTATTTTCTAGAAAACTTTAAGATGATAAAGGTTTTGAGGTGGGGTATTGGAGTGTTGAAGTGTTGGAGAGGAGTTACCTTTTAGATTGTAATATTTCTTTGAATACTATGACAGGCATCTAATGTATTGGATTTTGACTTATTATATTCGTATGGAATATTTCTAAGGATTTCATTAACTAAGACATACAGTTCAACAGCATCATTCCAAACACGAAGTTTCATAAAACCTCTGTTTTTATTTTTTCTCCCTGCATTTTTCATTGCCCCAACACTCCATTACTTCAATACTCTATTACCTCATTAATCCATAAACTATCTCTATCTATTTCTTCTGATAACCCCAAACTTACAACTTAAACACCTTCCCCGTCTTCTTTTCCACCATATTCCTTAAATCAACGATTAGCTTTGCATGTTTCTGAATAAACTCCACATCAAAGTCTTTGTGATTAGTCGTAAGCACTACACAATCCGCATTGTTCAGAGTCTCTTCCGTTAATTCAACCGAATCAAACTCTCTTCCTTCATTTGTTTTTACGTGCGGAATATACGGGTCGTGGTACGAAACCTGTCCGCCTTTGTGTGCGGTAATATCCATTATTTCCAGAGCAGGCGATTCGCGCTCATCGTCTATATTGGGTTTATAGGCCACACCGAGAAACAGGATATTGCTTCCGTTTACCGCTTTTTTCTGACTGTTGAGTGCCGTGGCAATTTTGATGTACATATAGTGTGGCATACGCATATTGATATGCCCTGCCGTATGAATCATACTCAAATCGAAATCATATTGCTTGGCGATGTATTCCAGATAGAACGGATCCAGCGGAATACAGTGCCCGCCTATGCCGGGGCCCGGATAAAATGCCTGAAATCCGAAAGGCTTTGTTTTAGCCGCTTCTATTACTTCCCAAATGTTAATGTGCATTTTACCCGAAAGCAGTGCCAGTTCATTAATAAGGCTGATATTAATCAACCGGTAGGTATTTTCCAGAATTTTTACCATTTCGGCTACCCTCGGCGAACTTACTTTATGAATGTTGTCAATGGCTTTTTTATACAATGCTTTTCCTATCTCATAACCATCTTCCGTCATGGCACCCATTACCTTTGGGGTATTGCGAGTATGGAATTTTTTATTCCCCGGATCAACCCGTTCGGGAGAATATGCCAGCCAGAAATCTTCACCGTGTTTCATGCCGCTTTCACGTTCTATGATTGGCAGCATAAAGTTTTCGGTGGTCGTAGGATAGGTAGTACTTTCCAGACTGATAAAGGTTCCTTCACTCATGTTCCTGCCTATGTCAATACAGGCACTTTCGATATAGCTCATGTCCGGTTTACGGAATTTGTCCAGCGGGGTGGGTACGCAAATAATCAGCGCATCGCATTCTTTCATTTCAGAAAAGTCTGTGGTTGCCTGAAGTGTTACCTTATCAACCACTTCCCGCAAAATAGCATCACGAATATCACCTATATAGTTTTCCCCTTTGTTTATTTTAGCGACTTTCTTTTTACTTTTATCAAAACCGATTACTTTTACTCCTGCTTCTGCAAAGTTTACAGCCAAAGGCAGGCCCACATAACCAAGACCTATTATACCAACGGTTTCCTTGTTATTTGATATCTTTTCAAGAATTTTCTCTTTGTTATTCATTTAACGAAAGTTAGATTTAATATTTTTCAATCTGTTTTTCAAAAACTTTATTTTTTCACTATCCTTTGATTCCGGCAAATTCGTTTAATCCGCGTAATTAGATGATAAAACTTATTCTCTCTAATTAAATATTCCTGATTTCTTTGATCATCGAATTAAACGGATTTTACGGATGAATCTTATTAGAAAGCCTGACAAGTCGCCGGTATTCAAGACTTTGTCTTCCAAAATTTATTAATAAACCAAGTTGGAATCCCGTTGCTTTTAAATAATTTATTACTTGGGACTCATCTTTCCCTGATATTTCGTCTAATGCTTTTGTTTCAACGATAATCTTATCGTAACAAACAAAGTCGGCATTATAATGTTTAATAAGCGGTTTCCCTTTATAATATACCGTTAATTCTTGTTCTCTTTCAAAAGGAATCTCTCTCTTTTTAAATTCAATTGCTAATGCCTCTTGATATACTGCTTCCAAAAATCCACTTCCCAATTGCCGATGAACTTCCATGGCAGCACCTATTATTTTATATGATTCTTCCTGATAAATAAGTTCTCCCATAAAAGTCGGCTCTTTCACCTGCGCATACTAATTAACCGGATTATGTTTTCCGCGTGCGGAAAACAAATTCGTTTAATCCGCGTAATTAGATGATAAAACTTATTCTCTCTAATTAAATATTCCTGATTTTTTTTATCATCGAATTAAACGGATTTTACGGATTATCCATTCGTCCGGCATGTATTTCGCACAATGCAATACTTTCCTGCAGTATATTTTCAACTTCTTTTGTCACGAGGTTGCAGTTGCAGTTTTTGTTTTGATTTCAAAATAGATTTATAAAACGATTCCCTCTCTTTCCGCAGGCTCTCTTTATCCAGTATTACATCTATCTTTTGATCTCCTATCTTTTTTTTAAGCTCTGCCAGAAATCTTATTTTATTGGAAATATTCAGATTCTCTTCATCCTTTACCCCTGTAATAAACAGGTCAATGTCTCCGCCTCTTGATGTATCGTCAGTTCTCGAACCGAATAAAAATACTTCTGCGTCCGTTCCAAAATACTTTTTTGCAAGTTGTAAGATTGATTCGGTTTGAAAATTTGTAAGGCGCATCGTTTTCCATAAGATTAATTAACTAACGGTTGAAGTTTATTCTTACTTCATCCATGTCTTCCGGCACGCTTCCGCCTCCTAAGTCCCATCAGCCGGAGGCCAACGAACTAATTAAGAGGTATTTATGTCTATTATGCTTTACTCCTTATTCCAGAGTAAAAGCAACTCGTTTTTCTGTTTGGTCTTCATGAAGCCGTCAAGCTCCGACAGACCTATTATTATATAGCGAACCTTGCGCTCTAAAATATCTTCAACTTTTTCAATCAGTTCCAAAAGATAGCTTTTGTCAATATCATCTCCCACAAACCACAGATCAATAATCCGGCTGTCGTTCCCTTTGGCTAATTCCCCTACCAGATATACCGATTGCAATGAACCCAGTTTTTTTACAACACGTTCAATTATCTTATCCAGCCCCACGTATTTCATTAGCAGTGAATTGATATCAGGAAAAAGCGGGTGGCTGGTATTGGCCTTGTAAACCTTTTTATTGCCTCTGTTTTCGGTAACCAGAAGCCCCGCTTTTTCAAAACGGTTCAGTTCCACACGTATGGCATTGGTCGATTCGCCGAATTCCGGTTCCAGCGACCGCAAATAGCCTGTGCTGCTGCTGTTCAGAAAAAACTTCAATAGGAGCTTTATCCGCGTTTTGGATGTAATCAGGGCTTCAAGCATTAATTTTCAAAAGTAAATTCTTCCTGTTTTTAATAATTATACTAACTAATCTTTAACTTCTTCTCTCAATGTTATCATCGAAACACGACTAACATTGTAAAATAACAATACCGTTACTCTCGAAATTTGGTTTTGGCTGGCACTTATTAACATAAGCTACTCTATCTTTGAGCAACAAAATTACTCAATATTTCGCTTTTGTCAAGTGCAAAAATAGATTTTTTTTCATTTAATCCAAAAATGGGAAAACTTTTTTCAGTTTTTTTGGGCGGCCGGGCGGACTGTCCGTTATAGTCCTCACCGGCAGGGCTTTTCAACCATGTTGGCACAGGTAGCTTCTAAAGTCGCTCCTGTGCCTCCGGTTTCAATAGCCCTGCCTGTTGCGGGCTGCCACTTCCATCCCTGCCGCATTATCCATTCTACAATCTAACATCTGATATCGGATATCTTACATCATTTCTCTCTTCCCTTCCCAATTCAGAGGCATCATCAGACCGGCCATATGTGGATAGAATGCCGATGAATATCCCTTCATGCTTCTTTTCCAATTAAAATAACGTAAATGATATCATTTCGGAGATTCATCGGGCATGCCTGCCCTAATGCTTACCTGTAAATGCCCTCTGAATTACGGGGTGTGGTGTATGTTATGTTTTCACATCCCCCTTGCTCATTGAGCACTGAACATTGAATATTGCTCATTTTCAATCAATTCCTTAATCCACAATCCCTCATTCCCCAATAAATCTGCAATTGTTATTCATTATTCTTTCCCAATTTTCCCTTTTCCACAAAGCTAAACCTTTCATATCTCCCCCCACACATCCAACCGCGACCTGAAAAGTTGGAATGTGTGATGGTATGGTGTAAGAATCAAATCATTAAAAAGAAAAACCGGTTACAAGTTATACATACAATTTTTACTCGTTATAAATTTCACAACAATAGTGAAGCAGTTAACAGATATGTTACTTTTGAACAATAAAATCAAAAAAATATTTTAATTATGAAAAAGTTAATTTCCATCCTGGTATTAAGCACTGTTTTATTCACAACACAAGTTGTTGCACAGGCATTGCAGCCCTATTATAAAATAGGTACATTCGATAAAAGCATGGACGAACAGATTGCTCTTCTGAAAGAAACCGTAGCAAACGGTGGTTTTGAAGTAATCGGTTCCTATCATCCCGAAGGCAATCCCGATCTTTTCGTGTTGTGTTTTACAAACGATGAACTTAAAAACCTGAGCCTGCAGTTTAAAGACCGCGGTGCATTGGCAAGTGTTTTAAAAGCAGCCGTTGTGCAAAAAGAGGGAAAAACAACATTGAGTTTTTTAAATCCCGAATATATGTTCCTTGCTTATTGGGGTGAACAATTGAACGGACAGGAAAAGCAGCTTACTGCCCTGTCGGATAAGGTGAAAAAAATGTTTGAAATAATTGATCCTCAGGCAAGACTTATTCCGTTCGGCGGTGAAATTGACAAAGAGGATTTACCGGATTATCATTATAAAATTATGATGCCCTATTTTACCGATCCCGACGAATTGGAAACATTCGACTCGTTTGAACAAGGATTGGCTATAATCCGCAAAAACCTCGAAGCACAAAAGGGAAACACCTTAAAAGTGTATGAGGTGGTATTTGAAAAAGAAAAGATTGCCGTTTTCGGCGTAGGACTTATGGACAAAGAGGACGGCGAACCCTTTTTCCTGCCGGTAATCGGTGAAGACAACATTGCTGCCATGCCGTACGATTTGATATTGCAGGGAAAAGAGGCCACCGCACTTCCCGGAAAATACCGCTTTGCATTGTACTGGCCTGAACTGAGCATGGGTACTTTTATGCAAATCGTTACCACTCCCGGATATGTGGAAGATGTGCTTGAAGAATTAACCGAAGAGTAAAAAACCGGTGAAGAATTGTTTTCGACCTGACGGGAGCCAACCCGCAAATCAACGTTCAACCCGTCAGGTCAAACTGCGGCAGGGATGGAAGCGGTAGCTTGCGAAGGCGGCGGACAATGTGTAGCAGGCAACGGAGGCTGACGTGAGGAAGACCCCGTACGCCGCTGCGAAACATGCCCGCCGGCAAGCAACTACAAGCGGACAGCCCGCCCGGCCGCCCAAAAAAACATAAAAACAGAAAACCGATACAATCTGCCTAAAATTGCTAATTTAGCGCTCCGTTTTATAAAAAAGGTTGACTATGATAAAAAGAGCGGTTTTTTCGGTTTTGATGATAATGGCTTTCGGATTGGCACTGTATGCACAAAAGGAAGATACCCCTGCTGCCAGCCGGTTCAGAAATATAAAAAAGTTACTCGATTACCGTTATAAAGGCGGGTTTTATACTTTCCAGAAAGATTTCCTGGAAATGGCTACTTATCCTGAAGAAGCGCGAAAGAACTGCGTTATCGGGATTGTTATTGCCACTTTTGAAGTTGACTGCGACGGGAATTACCTTCCTGTAAAAACACGGTTGAAAAACCCACTCCATTACGGAATTGACGACGAGATAAGCAAATTTCTGCTCGCAACACAGGGAAAATGGAATACCTGCCGTGATAAGAAGTTCACCCGTTTTCAAGTGCCTTTTCAGTTTACCATGGAAGGAACCGTAACCAACGAA
>JALVZH010000128.1 GCA_027022105.1 Bacteroidales bacterium
CTATAGTCCTCGCCGGCAGGGCTGTTCGGCTATGATGCGGCTGCGGGGTCTTCGCTCACCGCTCAGCCTCCTCGCCGCAAGCCTCACAAGCCCTGCCGCCTGCGGGCTGCCACTCCCATCCCTGCCGCAATTGCCGTTCTTAAATCTTACATCTTATATCTGACATCAAACATATTACATTAAAAATATCACATAAAACATTCAAACGCGTGTCTGCCTCTGGCTGATCGGATATCTTAAATCATTTCAACATAAATTGATAATCCCCATCGGGAAGCATGAAAAAAGATAAAAGAAAAAGAAAAAAAGTGTGGCTAAAATCCGCTTTAGGCTGTTCCCAACCCTACCGCAATGTCCCGGCCAAAACCTGACGGATTGAACGCTGATATGCGGGTTGGACTCCGTCAGGTTGAAAAAAAATTCCACTACCCACGTCCTGTTTCCGCTCCACCTCAGGCGAAAATAATTCTCCCCTCGTATTTCATTTCCAATTTGAAATACGGTGCGTAAATCATTTCGGAGATTCATCGGAGTCCGCCTCAGGCGGAGCCCCCTGAATTATTGGGTATAGTGTATGTTGTTTTTTCCCACCTTACTTGCTCATTGAGTGTTAAACACTTGCTTTCTCCGGCTGAACAATTTAAAATTTAAAAACCCACGCCAAAAGCTAACTACCAAAGGCCAACAGCCGCTCCCCATCACTCCAATCAATCTCTAAACTTCTGAACACATCAAAACAAATCTATTAAATACGACATCCTACATCCTACATAATACATCCTACATCCCCCCAATCTCCTTGCTTATAAAGACTTTATTGTTGCCGTATTAAGAAAGTGCATTATTTTATCAACATCAATCTCTTTTTCACCTGAAAGATACAGCACATCATCAAGTCCTTCCTCAATAGTTCCGTATTTTAAATAACTCTCCCAGATGTGATCAATGTACCAATGGGGTTCTTTACCCCAGCGGACATCCCTCTTTTTTCTTTTATAAAAAGTTTCTTTGCTAATGGTTATAAAAATCTTTTTGTCGTAAAGCCGGTTGAGTGCCGGATTATAAAAAGCAAAAAGCCCTTCTGCTATTACCAAATCGGAATTACGCGATGCTATTAATATCCTGTTGTAATAATATTGAAAATCAATGGTTTCTGGAAGCTCCCAATCGATGTGGTTTCCAATATGAGGCAGTTCGTAGTGGGGTTTTACAAAATCGTCCTGACAAAGAATTGTCGTTTTTCTTTCGGGAAAAAGGTTACGGATTTTCCTTGCCAGTGTTGATTTTCCGGCATTGCTTACACCTCCAATTCCAATGATCATGTTCCGGTTCGCGATTTGTAATATACGGCAAAAATACAATTGTATTGGCAACTCCCGCAACTTTGTTAAAATTTATCAGTCCCTGTTTCTGATTTTATCGTTTGAAATATTTTTCACTACTTTTGACGAAAAAACAGAGGTAAATTATGATGATGGATCCAAAAGAGATAGAACGTATTAAAAAAGAGTTCAAACCCAAATCGTGGACACAGACCAAGGCACATGATTCCTGGTCTGTTTTTAAAATTATGTCGGAGTTTGTGGAGGGGTTTGAAAAATTATCGAAAATAGGGCCTTGTGTTGCAGTTTTCGGTTCAGCCAGAACAAGAGAAGGTGATGAGTCGTATCACACTGCCGAAGAACTTGCCTATATGCTTACCAAAAAGGGGTTTGGTATTATTACGGGTGGCGGACCCGGTGTAATGGAGGCAGCCAACAAAGGTGCTCACATTGCCGGCGGAATATCTGTTGGTTTAAACATAAACCTTCCGCACGAACAACATTACAATCCCTATATCGATGAAGACAAAAGAATATCTTTTGATTACTTTTTTGTTCGTAAAACCATTATGATGCGTTATGCACAGGGTTATGTGGTACTTCCGGGAGGTTTTGGTACTCTTGATGAGCTATTCGAATCCATCACGCTTATTCAAACGCATAAACTGGTCAGATTTCCTGTGGTTTTAATTAATAAAGGATATTGGGAAGGTCTAATTAAATGGATTAAAAGTCAATTGCTTGCCGAAGGAATGATTTCTGAAAACGATTTGGAACTTTTTTCACTGGTTGATACCGTGGAGGAGGCCGTTAATGTGATTGAAGATTTTTATACTAAATACCAGCTTAAACCCAACTTTTAGTTATAAAATCGTCAGAGTATTATTTTTTCATATATTCGTTTATCATCTCTAATAAACGCTTTCTGTTAATGGGTTTGGTAATGTAATCGGTACATCCGGCATTCAAAGCTTTCTCTTCGTCGCCCGAAAGAGCAAATGCCGTTTGGGCAATGATGGGAATGTCGGGACGAAATTTTCTGATTTCCCGGGTGGCATCCAAACCGTTTTTTAAAGGAAGTTTTATATCCATTAATATTAAAGCGACATCCGATTCTTTAGCCTTTTCCACCGCATCAACTCCATTGTCAACAAAAACCAGGGGAGTGTCAAGTGGTTTTAATGCCATTTCAAGGAATTTTATTACAAATGTATCGTCTTCGGCAATAAGAATGGACTTCTTTTTAACACTCATACTATTTGTATTATCGTTTTTATCCATCTTACTATTATTTTATATTAATTTGTCCCAAAAGGCAAAGTAAATAAAAATTTTGAACCTTTTCCAACTTTTGACTCAACAAATATTTCTCCTCCCAACAGTTCAATATATGATTTTACAATGCTTAAACCAAGACCGGCACCCGGTTGGACAGGATGATCTTTTTTAATCACCTTTCTAAAACGCTCAAAAACATACGGAAGGTCATCTTCAGGTATTCCTGAACCTGTGTCTTCAACCGTATATTTTATTTTGTCGTCAGTAATAGAATAGCTCACTTTTACATAACCCCGGGCTGTGTATTTTATTGCATTGTTAACGAGGTTTATCAGTATCTGTTTCAGTTTTAATTTATCTGTCATAATCCATGCTTTCTCGTCGGGAGCGCCGTTTTCTATAATAATTTTTATCCCTTTTGTATCGGTTAATATTTGAAACATATTTCCAATCTCGCTATTAATCTCATTGAGGTTGGTTTTTTGTTTCTCAATGGTTATCTCACCTGCTTCAATTTTGGAAATATCAATAATCTGATTAATGAGTTCCAACAGATTGTGACCGCTTTTTGAAATAATATCTACAAAGTTAGCTTTTTCTTCTTCCGAAAAATCATGGTCTTTTAACAACTGGGTAAAGCCCAAAATGGCATTCATCGGAGTGCGTATCTCATGGCTCATATTGGCCAGAAATGCCGATTTCAGCCGGTCGCTTTCCATGGCTTCTTCTTTGGCTTTTTTCAATTCGTTTTCCTGGCGTCTTTTTTCGGTAATGTCTTCGCCCGATGAAAGAGTACCTGTAATTTGTCCTATTTCATCTCTTACCAATGAAT
>JALVZH010000129.1 GCA_027022105.1 Bacteroidales bacterium
GCTTTTCAGTTCGACAATTACCGGTTTGTAATTTTTTGTCGTTTCAACGGTAAAGTATCCGGTATCGTTTTCAGTGTTGTCCTGTTGTTGTGCTTTTCCACGCTTCCACCTGAAATTAAACACGGCCGTATCGGCATAAAGAATAACCATATCGCCATATTTGATATTGGTTGTCTTTTTATCGCAATGCCAGGTTGTTTTAGTATTAACCGGCCCCGTACCACTGAAAATGTTGTCTGTTTTTACGCAGACCCAGTTTTGATGTTTAATCATCTTTATTTTGCCGGCAGCACTTCCCAGGGCATTGAAAATATCCTGTTCTTCATACAACCAGTAACCCAGCCAGTTTTGTTTCGGAGCAGGCATTAAATCAACTGTTTGTGAAGTATCAACCCGTTTTCCGTGCAAACAGAGTCTGACGGGTTGTTCAGGTTTTCTATAATATTTGAGGGAAAATTTGTATCCGTCGGTGCGGTTAACATAAATTAAATCGGCTATGTTCGACCAATCGACCCCGTTGTAAACACATGAAATAATTACATTGCTTTTCGCCTTTAAAGGATTATTGATCAGATAACTGCTATTTAAATAAGTGTCGGGGAATCCATCGGGTGTGATGTTGTTCTTACCGAAAAGATCGCCGGTTTTAACAAATTCCGATTCCAACCGGGGGAATGAAATCCAGTTAAAAAATTCGTGCTTTTTTTCATCGTAAGAATAGAAGGTAAAAATGTCCGCTTCTATGCATTTAAAGTTATCCATCAAATAGAGAAAACCGGTTTCGGAAACGGAAAAGGGCAACGTTTGTTGCATTACCTGCAATGCAATGCAGGTATCCGTCTGTTTGAAAACAGGGGTAATCCGGTGGTTTTGGGCAATACCCGGCCATACAGTAAGAAATATCAGAATTATTAATAACAGAATTCGTTGCATAATGCCCCTTTTAGGGTAACAAAGTTAATCAATTACGGGATATGTATTTTATTCTGTTGCTGTTTTTCCCTCCACTCATTATTTCAGGTCTCCACCTCCGGTGACATAATCTAAAAGATCATTACTTCTTTCACCAACCCTGCAATTATAAATTCTTGTTACCTTTGCATAATAATAACAAATACATTGCATTAAAAAACAACCGGATGAAATATGTAGGAGCACATGTAAGCGCTTCGGGCGGAGTGGAAAACGCCCCTGAAAACGCACACAATATCGGAGCAAAAGCATTTGCCTTGTTTACTAAAAACCAGAGGCAGTGGTTTTCGGCACCGTTAACTGAGAAAAGCATTAACCTTTTTAAAGAACGCTGCGAAAAATACGGCTACGGCAGTGGACAGATTCTGCCCCACGACAGCTACCTGATAAACCTCGGCAATCCTGATCCGGAAAAGCTGGCCAAATCGCGTAAAGCCTTTTTCGATGAGATGTACCGTTGCGAACAACTGGGTATCGACCGTCTGAATTTTCACCCCGGCTCGCATTTGAAACAGCTTCCCGAAGAGGGCTGCCTCAACCTCATTGCCGAATCGGTCAATATGGCGCTGGACAAAACCAAAGGTGTTATAGCTGTTCTGGAAAACACAGCCGGACAAGGAACCAACCTCGGCTTCCGGTTCGAACACCTGAAATACATTATCGACCGTGTGGAAGACAAAAGCCGTGTGGGTGTGTGTATCGACACCTGCCATACTTACGCAGCAGGATATGATATCAAATCGGAAAAGGGGTATGAGGAGACCTTTCGACTATTCGACGAAATAGTCGGGTTGAAATACCTGAAAGGAATGCACATCAACGATTCCAAAAAAGATTTGGGCAGCAGGGTTGACCGTCACGACAACCTTGGAAAGGGCTTTCTCGGTGAAGAACCTTTCCGCCGTATTATGAACGATCCCCGTTTCGACAATATGCCGCTTATTCTGGAAACCCCCGACGAGTCGCTTTGGCCCCGGGAAATCGAATGGCTTTATTCATTAGTGGAAAAATAAGGATTTAAACAGGTTAACTGTATTTTAACTTATGACATAATGAATGCAAAATTAACTTTAACAATTGAACAGTCGGTTATTGAAAAGGCAAAATCCTATGCTAAAAAGAAAGGTACAAGTCTTTCAAATATAATTGAGAATTATCTGAAAATCATCACATCGGAACAAAAAAGCGATCGGGATATTTCACCGATTGTAAAATCATTGCGGGGAAGTTTTAAAGTACCGGATAATTTCAATTATAAAGAAGAACTGGCAAAAGCACTGTTTGAAAAATACGATTTATAAAGATTATATAAGACTGTTTCAAAATGAATTAATACAACATTAACCATGGACATTCTTACTCAATTATTGCTCTATTTCACCTCCTTTTTCACACTGATGAATCCCTTTGGTGTGATGCCGGTATTTCTCACCATGACGGGAGGCCTTTCGAAAAAAGAGCGTACCAAAACAGCATACAAAGCCACCCTTACGGCATTTATTGTCCTTATCAGTTTTGCATTTCTCGGAAAATATTTGTTCGACTTTTTCGGGATATCCATAAGCGGGCTGAAAATTGTGGGCGGTATCCTCTTCTTTTTTATGGGTTACGACATGCTGAATGCCCGGTTGTCAAGAATTAAAATAAAAGAGGAGGAGGTTGAACAATACGTGGATGATATTTCCGTAACTCCGTTGGGCATCCCCATGATAGCAGGGCCGGGAGCCATCACCAATGCCATTGTGTTGATGGGTCAAAGCCAAAGTGTTACCGACAAAAGCATGGTTACTCTTTCCATTTTTCTTGTTTCGTTCATATCGTTTCTGGTGCTTGCCGGTGCCGGTGGCATTATTAAATTCATCGGCGATAAAGGGAACAAGATTATGATGAAGCTGATGGGCCTCATTGTAATGGTAATTGCAGTGGAGTTTTTCTTTGACGGTTTGAAACATTATGTAGCGTTAATGATTGCTCAATAACGCCTTGTTGTACCGGTTTTTCCCCGTTATTTGCCCGAACCTGATTCCGAAGGAGTTTTGTATTGTTACATAACGCGCTGTAAATGTTGCATATAGAACAATGGGGTGTGAAAGAAAAATTTTTTACAGTTCATGTAGGTTTTAATTGAGGAAGTTTGTATTTTTGCCGTCCAAAATAAAAAAGCAATAAAAGAATGGCTAAGAAGAACAAAGATGCAAGAGTACAGGTGATTTTGGAGTGCACCGAGCACAAGAAAAGCGGTATGCCCGGAACTTCACGGTATATTACCACCAAAAACAAAAAAAATACACCTGAGCGGTTGGAGTTGAAAAAATACAACCCCATTTTGAAAAGAATGACTATTCACAGAGAAATTAAATAATTAGGAACCATGGCTAAAAAAGTAGTTGCAACATTACAATCTGCAGGAAAAGATTTCGCAAAAGTTATTAAGATGGTAAAGTCTCCCAAAACC
>JALVZH010000130.1 GCA_027022105.1 Bacteroidales bacterium
ACCGAGTGCATAATTCTTTTGTTCGATATACCCCTCAAAAGGATGCTCAATAAAACGAACCCCTTTTTCGAGACAGATTTCTTTTGTTTTGTCTTCCGACAGGCTGTCAACCACCACCACCTCATCGGCTACCTTTTGCAGGGAATCAATGCACCGGCCGATTTTTTTCTCTTCGTTTAATGTGATGATGACTGCCGAAATTGGTTGCATGTTGCTTGTTTGAAAGTTCAAAAATAGAAAAAATGAGGGAATCGGAAGACTTTCCAAAAACTCCGGTTTTAAGTTTGTTTTATAAGATAATTAAACAAAACCCTTTTTCAATTTAATTATTTTCTACCTTTGTGACATTATCACAAAAAACCTGCCATGTCTTTAAACAAAAAAAACGGGTTTTTGGCATTTACTATTTTACTCATTCTAACAGGTTTCCGGGTCAACGCACAGGATTTGACACACTTCCGAACAAACAAATCCTCGGTGCATGGCAACCTGTCGGTAACCGGTATCGGATATGCAGCACAGGGGATATCACCCCGGAAAGATCCCTTTTCGCTTATTTTATCGGGAAACGTAAATGTAAATCTGAAAGGTTTTGTGCTTCTTTTTTCGTTTGTTTACAGCAACCGGAACAAAGATTTCCGCCAGCCGTTCAATCAATTCGGATTGTCTCCGAAGTACAAATGGATTAAAGTGCATCTTGGCTACAGGAACGTTTCATGGTCGAAATATGTGCTGGGCGGGCACACCGTTTTTGGTGCCGGGTTAGAACTGAATCCCGGCATTTTCAGATTCGGCATTATGTACGGACGCCTGCAACGCACCTCCAATACCGCCGTAAAAATTAACAATCCGCTTACCGACACCATTTCGGCCTTTAACCGGAAAATGATCAGCATGAAAATAGGAGTGGGCAATCGTGAAACTTTTTTCGACATACTGTTTTTAAAAGCTGTTGACGATTCTTCCTCACTCGATCCTTCGGCTAAGGAAACCGGAACCTTTCCCGCTGCCAATATTGTGGGAGGCATTAATACAAAAGTGAAAATTTCCCGGTCTTTGCATTTTGAAGGCGAGGGGGCTTACAGTGTTTATACCGATAATATTAATTCTGTTCCCTTTCCTGTGGAATTTAAACATTTCACCTTTCCCATCCCCGTTAATATTTCCACCCAACATTACCTTGCTGCAAGGGCAAGCCTGATTTACAAATCGCAAAGAGGTCTGATGTTCGGATTAAATTACCGCCGTATCGACCCGGGTTACAAATCAATGGGTATTTATTTTGTAAACAGCGATGCGGAAAACATTACCGTTTCGGCAGGTTTTAATGCCCTGAAAAGAACTTTGCGGTTCAAAGGAAGCCTGGGATTGGAAAGAAACAACCTGTGGGTATCAAGGAATGCCACAACTAAAAAGGTTATCGGCTCTGCAAACCTCTCTTACAATCCCGTACGTGTTTTCGGACTTTCGGTTAACTATTCCAACTATAGCATTAATCAAACACCGGGGAGAGTTCAAATTGCCGATTCCATTAAACTTTATCAAACCAATACAACCCTTGTGGTGATGCCTCATTTTCAGTTTAGAGGTACGGGCGGGAAGGCAAACCATTTTATCAACCTGCTTTATACCAAAATGGGGTTAAACGACAAGAACCCCAATACCGAGGCAATTACTTCGTTCACAACAAGTAACATAATGTTATCTTATAACCTCAGTTTCCCTGCAAACAGACTCTCTTTTATTACCTCTCTTACATACAATAAAGTAAACATGGCTGCCGGAACGAGTGTGAATAAAAGTGCTTCCGTGGGAATTTCAAAATCCTTTTTAAAAAACAGATTGAATCTTTCCCTGAACGCCACTTTTACCCAAAGCCAAAACAGTACGGAACGGTTTAATGTAATTACACCGGTATTTAATGCCCGCTACCGTGTGGGCAAACACCATAATTTCAGGCTTAAATTTTATGCCGTTTCCAATCATAATAAAACAGACAATTCAAAAACATTTTCAGAACAAACAGGAGATTTTAGCTATGTATTTACATTCTGACAAATCAAGGTTTTTCGCCACGGCCTTACTGATGATGGCAGCAATGTTGTTGCCTTCAATCTCTTTCGGGCAGGGAAATCCGGTAACCATCACTACCGTTGTTTATCCCCCTTACTCTCCCCGTTTTTCCTATTACATCGACCATTCCGACAAGATTAATGTAACGCTCATCAACACCTCGGGTCAAAGTCGCGACATCTATCTGAAAGGTAGTTTTACCGGCGACAACGGTATTGTTGTTACTACCGAAGAGGGGTATAAACCACCCGTTCCCTTAACCCTGGAACCAGGTATTCCTTTCCGGTTAACACAGGGCAACATTGGGGATATTTTTTCTGCCGAGCATCTGGTTTACAGCGGAATCAGTTCCGACGAATTGTTACAAATGCAGGCGCTGCCCGAAGGAAATTATCAGATATGTTTTACGGCTTTTGACTATTATACCGATCAACAGCTATCGGCTGACGAACCTTCGGGATGCTCCAATTACATCATGATTCAGTATGTTGATCCCCCGCAAATTCTCTTTCCTGTTTGTGGCGACACCATTGTGGCCACCACTCCGCAAAATCTGCTCTTTTCGTGGACCATCCCCGTACAAACCGGCGTTAATTTTACCTACCGTTTTATTATGGTGGAAATGCATCCGGGTACCCGTAATCCTTACGATGCACTGGCTTCGGCGGTTCCTCCCTATTTTTACGAAACGGAAGCAAACACAAACCAATTGATTATGGGGCCTTCGGAACCGCAACTTGTGGAGGGCCGCTCCTATGCTTTTATCGTACAGGCCGTTGACCCCGACAACGAAATCGTTTTTAAAAACAACGGAACCAGCGAGGCCTGTTGGTTTAAATACCAAAGCCCGGAATCCGGACCTGAAACAGGTTCCGACTCCATCATTATTCCGGGCATGGATGATTTTACCCATGATTTTGAACTGATTCCGCATACCACCATCAGCGGACAACTGCATTACCGCCTTGCCTCCGAAGTGAGTACGGGAGCCGGTGCAGGAACCGGTGCAGGCGGAGGACAATCAAATTCCACAGGGTTTAATTATACTCACCTTTTGAATCAGGGAAGCAACAGCGGAAACGGAGCCAATTCCAACAATATGGGAGTTTCCGGTTTTTCAGGCTTCTCCGGTTTCAATTTCACTCCTCCTTCCGGCGGGAATTTCTCGTTTGTTCCGCCTTTCGGAACCGGTACCATCAACGAATCGGTTTATTCAATAAACAATGCGGAACCTTTAAGAAACACAACGGTTCGACTGGCGGTACGGTTCAGCTACAAAAATCCCGACGGCTTTTTTGACACCAGGGCAATGGTAAATACCAGCGGGTCAGGCGGAAGCGTCAATCTGACCGGTTACCGGTTTTATGATCTTCATGGAAATGAAATAAGCCCGGAACGGGTTGAAAATATGGTCAACCGCATTCTGGATGTTTGTACTACCGACGACCAGGGTAATTTTAACTTCGATTTTCAAACCGATTTCTTTACAGGGCCCGTATATGCAGTCTCGTCATCGCGTACATTCGGAAAC
Organism: Bacteroidales bacterium; assembly: GCA_027022105.1. Lineage (GTDB taxonomy): Bacteria > Bacteroidota > Bacteroidia > Bacteroidales > F082 > Sulfidibacterium. Next base: position 3,605 of record JALVZH010000130.1, read on the forward strand.
AACAATTATGATGCTGTAATAAGTCTGAAACTTGAAGTTATCAATCAGAAATTTTGCAGTCCTGATGTGGACATTTTTGCCAAACCGGGCGATAACATACAACTGCAACCACAGGTTGCATTAATTAAAGATTACGATTTGCATTTAAAGGTAATTTCTGCTTACGATTATTATGAAGGCAGCGCCGACGACAACACCATTCATATGGGAAAAGACCGTAATCCGAAGATTATTCCCGGAGGCAAACCCATTCCAGGGGCCATTGTAAAAGTGTTGCGCGATATGCAGCGGGTAAACAATGAACATCCTGCCGTTTTGATGGCCGAAGGACAAAAATTGGGAAGTGTTACCAAAAACGAGAACGGCGAATTTAAAGATGTGTTTATCGGCAGAGCCGATTCGGCCGGCAGAGTGGTAATACCGCACCTTGTAGAGCATTGGGCTGTTACCGATGGCGAAAACCAAAGCCCTTATTTTTTCAGTGTCAGAACCCGGTCGGAACAGGCAGACAGCACATATGAAAATACCTTGTACAATTTCGAACCCTTTTTCGGAACCCTAACGGGATTGCGCATCAGTGTGGAAAGTGGTGCCACAACCATGTTTGATGATGATGCAGGATTTACGGATAAAGCGCCGGTAGTGTATAACCATTTTTATACTCCGCCTCATTCGGCAAACGAGAGAGAGGTTGACCTGATGGCAGCTCCTCCCGAAATAAAAGGGCGGCTGATGGTAAAAAGCAATTTGGAAAATATCGGCCTTGCCGATGAAACTATATCGTTATACGGAGGAAGCAACATCGGAAGTGCCATTAATTTCGAATCGTCGGCCACAACAAACAAGGCGGGATTTTTCCGTTTTTCCAACCTGCCGGTAAATGTGGACGAAAACGGCATTGCCAGGGGCCCTTACCGTTACCTGATGTATTCAAGCGGTTTGTATCAGTCGTTTATGTATCCGCCGTCCGGACAGCCTCCTTTAAACCTGATTTACGGACAGCTCTTTTTCAAAGAGTTTCAACTTACACCAAAAGAACTGCTAAAAGGCAAAGTGGTGGACGAAACGGGTAAGCCGGTGGCTTCCTATGTAAAGCTGCTGCCCGGCAATCCGTATGTAAAAACGGAACCGCGCTGGGAATATGATGAAAACGGCAATCTGTACAAGGAGGCCGAAGTTTTCGAAATCCCTGCCAGGAACTTTCCGAACCGGACCAACAGAATTGAGATACAACCTTTGTCGAACCAATATTTCCCCGATACCGTTGAAGTGGGGCAGTTCAATCCGCACCAACGCATGGTATTTACGGTATATCGAAAAATGCACCGTTTACGGCTGCAGGTCCGGAATAAGGAAAACAACAAACCCGTTCCCGGGGCCGATGTTGTTGTGGGAGATACCATGGCACTGGGAAAAACCGATGCCAACGGAATGGTGGAACTGCTGTTTCCTTCGCCGGGCGAGCAATTCATCGTAAAAATAAAAGCCGCAGGATACAGCCCCAAACAGACATCTTACAACATACCTGTAAGCAACGGCTGGCAAACCCATGTTTTGACCATGGAACCTGCCATGAGTATTCACGGAACCGTAACCGAATTTTACAGCGGAGAACCCGTGGATAGTGCCTTGATATTCATCGAATTGCAAAATACCGACGGCCACCGGCTCTACCTCGAATCCTATTCGGACAGTCAGGGGAAATACACGTTGGCAGGTATTCCCATGTCGCTGACTTCGGTGGATGTCCATGTGGGGAAACAGGGAAAAAATCCCGCCTATATCGGTACTACACAAACCATTAATATTAATCCTTTTGCTTATCCCGTTCCTTCTTACGATTTTAAGCTGAAAAAAGCGGACGGTTGGGATTTATCGAACATCTGGGGATTTCCGGTAACCATTGAAAAAATGCGAACCAGGCCCGGATTCGGTACTTTGGTGAGCGGTTATTTCCACGATTTACCCAATGTTCCGGTATTTAATACCATAAATTCCAACGAAAAAATCTATTTCTCTAATCTGAAAATAAACCGTGGGCCCAACGGCGAAATTGTTCCGGTAAATGATTTTGTGGAAACGGAAACCGACCGTCTGCCCGTTAAAATAACAGGTGGTTTTGAAGGCGATTTGTTCATTCCTTCCGACTGGCAATACGATTTTCCATTAAAGGTTGTAAAAACCGGTGACTACGCCAAACTTTCCGCCGGATTGCAGGTGGATTTGGCATCCTTTAAGTTTGCTTACGACTTCCAGGGCGATCTCTTTCTTGGAGACGATACGGTTCATAATGACGTTACCGTTTTTCAGAGCAGTAATCCGTCGGCACCTCCCCGGTACAAAACAAAGTACTATGTTTTTGACATGACGGAAGGCTATGAGCCCAAACCATATCCCATTAAAGATTTCAGGGTCTTCGGATTTAACGCCTCATCAACATTCGGCAAATCTTATTTCCAAAACGGTACGTTTCACATCGGCACCACGCTTCACACCGATATTCCGCTTCCCAACGGACAACCTTCATTGGATTTAAAGGTTCAGGCCGGGGAAATTCAAATAACCAAAGAAAATATGGATTTGGTGCATTATCCGGGTGACCGGTTGAGTTTTGAACTGGAAAAATGGCGGATTGCCAGTAGCAACGGATGGACATTTGACAAAACGCGCGATGCCATTGTTATTCCCAAAGGAATGATTTACACGGGGCTGGGCGTTGATGCTGCTATTACAGGTCTTTTGATAAGACCCGATGCACTGAGGGAAGGCGTTATTGATATGAAAGGCGGACTTTCGCTGGGCGGCATTGCAAAACTCACCCTCGACAAAAACGTTAAACCCGTGTTTAATTACGACGCCGGTGTAGGGCATTACCTCATCAGCATGGTGGGAAATGCCAACGGACCGGTGGCCTGGATCAATCATCTGCCTGCAACCCCCGACCGTCTGGAATTTACATCCATAGGAATGCTAAGCGACAACTCTACCATTCTCAGCCTGAACAAAAAGATGCGGTTCTACGACATTATGGATATTTATGTTGACCAGATAATGTCGGGCGAAGGCTATTTTAAGCTTGGCGGTATGCCCGATTTGGGAATTCCCGGATATGTTCCCACAATGGCTGTAATGAATTATACCAAAAAAGGCAACAGGCTGGTTCCTAAACTGGAACCGTTAAACGGTGCCGTTGATTGCAATGCCAATGTGGTATTTAAGCCGGAACAAACCGAAAATGCGCAGTCCATTTCAAACCAACTGTTTACAGCCTACGGCGATTTCTTTATAAAACCCCCGCCCGGAGAATCGGGTGATAAAGTAACCATGCGCGGACATCTGGTAAAAACATCTACGGAATGTTATATAGATGCCGTTCCCGGTCAGTTAATTGCCATGGGAAAAGACAAGATGAAAGTGATTGACGGAAAGATTTCCGTTGAAACCGGAACATGGGGCGATTTGGCCTTTAATTGCAATACCAATTCGCAGGGCTTAAAAGATGAAAATGTAGTGAGCTATCTTGTTCATGGCGGCATCGAAGCCAACAGTGATAAAATTTCGGTGGATGATATTGATACACCCCTCGGCAGTTTAAGCCTGGCTTACCTGTTTGATGAAAAAGCACTGGTAGGCGATTTGACAATTACCAAAAAACTGGAATTGGGCTTTGCGACCATAAACTCAGGGTCAATGGCTACCCGCTTCGACCCGCATGGGTTTTATCTTGCTTTTGCCGGCAACATTACCATGACACAGCAGGAGTACCTCGGAGGATTTGTGCTCGGTGTTTATGAAAAAGATCTGACTCCGGTTGTTAAGAATATTTTACACGAATTCAGGAAAAATCCGCCCGACTTCTCATCCATTCACGGTTTTTATGCCATTGGACAAAGGAACCTGATTGACAAAACCTTCCCCGTCCCCACTTCGCCTCCCGTTATGGCAAGCGTAAAAGCAGGCCTGGGAGCCTATGTGCATTTCGATTATCAAAACCCCATGTTTGTTGTGGGCGGTTATGCATTTATTGATGCGGAAGGCGGAATGCAAATACCTCCTCCGGTAAATTGCTATATCGGAGTCAGGTCAAGCGTTGATTTTGGAATTGATGGAGGATACGAAAATGAGGTTTTGTTCATAGAGTCATGTGGTATTTTGAAAGTTAATGCAGAAGCCTGCGGAATGAAAGCAGGTATCTCGGTTTTAAATAGAAACAGGTTGAGCAGCGACGGAGAAAGTGAGTTTACGCTTGAACTCGGTGATAGTTGCGAATAAATTTGTTCGGAGTTGATAAGATGATAACGGATCAATTTTAATTAAGAAAAAGATGGAATGCAAAACAAACAATAAACTGCCGGTAATAACTTTAATTTTTACATTGTTGTTAACCCTGTTTGCAAACAGTGTGTTCTCACAGCCGGTATCGGTAAAAAAAGCCGAAAGCAATGCCAATTTCCCTGAAATTACCTGGTTTACAACAGGCAATGTGGATACTACGGATATTCAAATTTTCAGGGCAACGGTTTCCGGTAAAAAGTTTAACGAAATACATACGCTTCATTTTTCTCCTCCTGCGGGAAGCAGCGATACGGTTTATTTTAAAGTTATCGATACCACGCTGGTAAAAAAAGCGCTTTACGTTTATTACATAAATGTTTTTCGTAACGGAAAACCGGTTCAATCGGAAATGGCATACGGACACAATTTCGGACTATTGCCCATTCCGCAAATCAGAAGTCTGAAAGCAACAGCGGTTAAAGACCGGAAAGCCATAACACTTTCCTGGCAACTTGACAATCCGGCAACCGTCAGTTCATTATCGTTGTTTCGTAGCCGTTCTTATGAAAAGGGTTATGTAAAAGTTACCGACTTGTCGCCCGATATGACTTCCTATACCGATGTTGTAAACGTCTCCAATGAACCCTGGTTCTATTTTATGGTAATCAACGACTATTTCGGTAAAAAGTTTGTTTCGGTACGGGTGCCCGCTTTTGCCACTTTTGCCGAAAAGCCTGTGCGTCCGCAAAATATCCATGGAAAATATAAGAATAATACCATCACCCTCGACTGGAAAAATGCAGGGGACAACATAATAGGGTTCCGTATTTTCAGAAAAATTGATGACAAACCTTTCCGACTGATTAGCGAAATGCAGGAAAACATTAAAGAAAAAACGGTTTTTACCGACAATAGCCAAGAGGTTAAAAATGCCATTCATGTAAGTTACTACGTCAGAAACGTGAGCGACGGCTTTGTTGAAAGCAGCAGCTCCGATACTTTGAGTTTTTACATTGCGGAACATGAACCTGTACTGCCACCGCTGTCGGTCAATACCATTTTTCAAAATAACGGAGATGTTTTGGTTCTTTGGGAACCCCCTGAAACCGGATTTGTTACCGGTTATAATATTTATGTGAAAAAAGACAACGGGGAACCCCAACGGTTAAATGATAAGATTCTCACCGTAAACAGTTTTAAAGATACCGTTTACCGTTCACCCGGAAAATATACATACGAAGTGGAATCGGCAGGGGTAAAAAATAAGGTTTCGGACAACAGAACCGTTGCGGTTATCCACCGTTCACCGCTTTTGTTGCATGTTGTTTTGGATTTGCGGAAAGAGAAAAACGGCATCAAAGTTTCATGGAAAAAACCTTTGAACAAACATATTGTTTCGGTAACCGTTTATAAGAAAAGTCCCGGTATTAAAACAGTCACCCCTGTAAAAAGCATGTCGAACAATTCGGACATTGAATTGCTGGATAAAAATGTAGTACAGGGCAATACCTATTTGTACAAACTTGTTGCAAAAATGGATAACGGTGATACGGTTGTTTTGAACCCGGGAGTTTCCATAAAATTTTGAATTTTTTTTTCGTATAGCATTAAGGAACAGAATTTATTTCGGAGATGAATTACCGGAAAGGGTAAAATCAGGATAATCCTGCTCACTCCCCCCTGCAAAGAACATCTGAACCCTTGAACCCCAGAACCTCTGAACCTTTGAACTTTTGAGCCTTTGAACTTTTGAACCTTTGAACCTTTGAACCTTTGAACCTTTGAACCTTTGAACCTTCATAATCTCTTCACCAATATTTTCCTATTTTTGCAACCTTTTTTAAACATAAACACAATGTATAAACTTGCGGCAATAATAATTTCATTTATCCTGCTTACAGGATTCCAACCGGGAAACAAAAACAAAAAAACCATGAATAAAGCCATTGATCCGAAAAATATGGATACTTCCGTTAAGCCGGGAGACAATTTTTACCTTTATGTAAACGGCGGATGGATAAAAAACAACCCCATTCCTCCCGAATACAGCCAATACGGAGCATTTACCGTTTTGTACGAAAACAATCAAAAGCAGTTGAAAACGCTGGTAGAGGAAGTTTCGGCAGACAAAACGGCAAAAAAGGGAAGCATTGCGCAAAAAATACGCGACTTTTACAACAGCGGCATGGATACCGCCGGTATCAACAAGCTGGGCATTAAAGCCATTGAAAAAGAATTAAATGAGATAGCTTCGATTGAAGACAAAAAGGGAGTGGAAGAGCAAATTGCTACCATGCAAAAAAGCGGAACTTATCCCCTGTTTTATTTCTATTCGGGTGCCGACCAAAAAAACAGCTCAATGGAAATAGCCAACCTGAATCAGGGCGGACTGGGGCTTCCCGATGTCGATTATTACCTGAAAGATGATGAAATGGTAAAAAAAATAAGGGAAGCCTACAAAAAATACATGGTAAAGATGTTCGTGCTTTCGGGTGAGGAGGAAGAAACGGCAAAACAAAGTGCCTCCGATGCATTTGACATAGAAAACAGACTGGCAAAGGTTTCTTATACCCGGCTGGAACGGCGCAATCCCGAAAAGAACTACAACAAAATGAGCTTGCAGCAGTTGCAGGAAATATCACCCTCTTTCGACTGGAAACTCTATTTTGCACAAGTGGGACTTCCCGAACCCGGCGATATCAATGTGAGCCAGGTACCGTTTTTTAAAGGGATAAGCGAAATTTACGAACAAACAGCTGTGGAAGCGTGGAAATCCTACCTGAAATGGAATCTGATAAATAGTGCCGCATCGTACCTGAGCAGCCCGTTTGAAGAGGAACAGTTTAATTTTTACGGCAAAGTAATGTCGGGACAACAGCAAATGCAACCCCGCTGGAAAAGAGTCCTCGGTACTACATCCTCGGGTTTGGGTGAAGCATTGGGGCAACTGTATGTGGAAAAATATTTCCCGCCCGAATCGAAAGAGCGTATGCTGCATTTGATATCAAACCTCAGAAAAGCATTTGCCGAAAGAATTAAGAACCTGGACTGGATGAGTGAAGAAACCAAAGAAAAAGCACTGGAAAAACTGGAAGCCATT
>JALVZH010000131.1 GCA_027022105.1 Bacteroidales bacterium
CAATAAATCTGCAATCGTTCAGCCAAAGGCAGACACGTAATCAATATTCGATGTTCGTTATTCAATTTTACTTCCCAACTTTTTCCTTTACCCAAGCGCAACTTTTCAAGTCTCCACCCGCAAGCCCCACGGCGACCTAAAATGTCACTCCGCTCTATCCTCTGAACCTCTGAACTTTTGAACCTCTGAACCTTTGAACCTCTGAACCTCTGAACTTTTGAACCTCTGAACCTTTGAACCTTTGAACTTTTGAACCTTTGAACATCAAAAATAAAACATCCAAAATCCCCAAAGCCTATATTTTTTTATTTTCGCCTGATTAAAAAAACAAAGAAACATGACCTTAATAATAAACGGTTCGGGTCTTACCATTGAAAAGGTGGTTTCCGTAGCCCGCCACAACGAAAAAATTGAACTTTCGGAAGATGCCCTGATAAAGATGAGGCAATGCCGTGCCATGCTCGAAAAAAAGATTAATGCCAGGGAGATTATGTACGGTGTCAATACCGGTATCGGTGAATTTTCGGAAGTTGTCCTGAGCGATGAGCAGGTAAAAGAGTTTCAGAAATACCTTATCTTTAATCATGCCGCCGGCATTGGCGACCCCATGCCTTTGGAATATGTGCGGGCAGCCATGCTGGGGCGGATTAATGTTCATGCCCATGGAAATTCGGGTATCCGTCCCGAGGTTACGCAAACGCTGGTTGAGATGCTTAATAAAGGCGTAACACCCTATGTATGCAGCAAGGGATCGGTAGGGGCATCGGGCGATTTGGCACCCATGGCGCAAATGGCTCTCGTGCTCATGGGCGAAGGAAAAGCCTGGTACCGTGGGGAACTGATGCCGGGCAAAGAGGCCATGCAAAAAGCAGGCATTGAAATTCCGGGATTGCAGGCCCGCGACGGACTGGCAACCATCAACGGATCGAATGTGCTGACGGCCATGAGTGCGCTTTTTTTATACGATGCGCAGCGGTGGATAAAACAGGCCGAAATTGCCGCTGCCATGTCGCTGGAGGCACTGAAAGCCAATATGGGGCCTTACACCGCCCGCCTGCACGAGGTCAGAGGGTTTGCCGGAGCCGTAAAAAGCGCCAAAAACATTGAAAAACTGGTGGAAGGCGGCGACCTGAAATCGGGTAAAATAAAGCATAAAGTGCAGGATGCATATTCCATGCGTTCCACCCCGCAGGTAATCGGCGCAGCGCGCGATGCTCTGGAATATGCCCGTTCGCAGGTGGAAATCGAGCTGAACGGTGTGGGCGACAATCCCGTGTTTTTCCCGGAAGACGACCTGCAAATTTCAGGAGCCAATTTCCAGGGGACGCCCGTGGCACTTCCTATGGAAATGGCAGGACAGGCAATAACCATGGTCAGTGTGCTTTCGGAACGAAGGATGAACCGGTTGAACAATCCGACCCTCAGCGCTGGACTGCCCGCTTTTCTTACAAAAGGTGCCGGAATGTTCTCGGGACTGATGCTGAGCCAATATACGGCCGATATGCAAATTGTTGAACAAAAGATTTTATCCACACCCGCAGCCATTCAATCCATTCCTGCTGCTGCCGACCAGGAAGATTTTGTTTCCATGGGAATGAATACCGCCATAAAGAATTTCCAGATACTGGATAATGCTTACGGAATACTGGGTATAGAAATGATGGCCGCCGCCCAGGCACTCGATTTCAGGGATTACAACTTCGGAAAAGGGGTTAAAAGGGCTCATGCCGAAGTACGCAAACATGTGGAATTCCTTGATGTTGACCGTCCTTTATTCAACGACCACAATGCCATGAAAGACTTAGTCAAATCGGGTGATGTGCTAAAAGCGGTGGAAGATGAGACAGGAGAGCTTTATTAAATTAAAAAAGTTGTTTAAAGCTAACATAATGAAAATGAATATAAAGTGTATTTATTAACATTGTAACCCATGGAAGAAAATCAAAATCAACAATTAAAGAGAACGACATTGCTGACCGTACTGGCCGTTTTGAGTTTTATCGGCGGGGGCATGAGCATTATTTCCAATGCTTTTTTATATTTTTATAACGATGAGGTGAAGCAACTTGTGGAGTCGGGTGCATTGCAAAGTTTTTCGGATATGAATTTAAACCTTGATTTGTTGCTTTCCATCAGCAAAGATTTTTTCCTGCTTCAGGCACTAACAAACATATTGTCGGTTTTCGGGGTTTATTTAATGTGGAACCTCAACAAAGCAGGATTCCATTTTTATACCATTGCACAAATTATTTTACTCATTATTCCCAAACTATATCTGCCCGGTCTGCCGTTTCCCTGGTTCGAATTGTCGTTGAGTTTGTTGTTTGTATATTTATATGCAAAAGCTTTGAAAATGTTTTAAAATCGGAATTAACAGCCTTTTTTGTTCTGTTTTTTTATTTCTTAATCTTAACATCTCCCGAAGATATAAAAGCTTATTTGTGACTAATCAAACTCCTTAATTTCAAACTTTATACTTCCGTAGATTTTGCTATTTGAGCCGGTGTTCAGAGGTATAGATAGCATTTTTTATGCTAAAATTTATTAATGGAAAAGGCCTGTCAGAAGAGAAATTCGCCTGTATTGTGTCTTTATAACATTTATTATCAGGAAGATATGAAAAAAATGCAAAAATGATAAACCGGAGTATTAATTTTTTAAAAAATAATGTATTTTTACGCGACAAATTTTATTCAATAAAATATTAATGTTATGAGAAAAATTACGATTATGCTTGCGTTCTTGTTTTTTGCAGGGTTGCAATTTGCCTTTGCACAAACAAGAACCATTAGTGGTACGGTAACCAGTTCCGAAGACGGTTCAGGTATCCCGGGTGTTACCGTTCAGGTAAAAGGTACCACGGTTGGTACTACCACCGACATAGATGGTAAGTACTCCCTTGATGTAAAACCAGGCTACAAAACGCTTGTGTTTTCTTATGTGGGGATGAAAACCGTTGAGGTGGCCATTGGTAACCAAAATCAGATCAATGTAACCATGAAACCCGATGTTCTCCAGATGGATGAGGTGGTTGTAACGGCTATCGGTATTTCCAAGGAGAAAAAGGCTCTGGGTTACAACGTGCAGGATGTAAAATCCGAAGAAATTGCAAAGAGTGGTAATACCGATGTGGTAAACTCGCTGCAGGGACGTGTTTCCGGTGTTGAAGTAACAAGTTCGTCGGGTGCTGCCGGTGCTGCTGCTTATATTACCATTCGCGGTGCAACATCTATTACCGGAAACAACCAGCCTCTGTTTGTAGTTGATGGTGTACCTATAGACAACTCCGTTGTACGTGACGAGGATGGCTATCAAACAGGTGATGTGGCCGGTGTGGCCCGTGGTAACCGTGCATTGGACCTTAACCCGGATGACATCGAAAGTATAAGTGTATTAAAGGGCGGCGCCGCTACTGCACTGTACGGTATTCGTGGTGCTAACGGTGTTATCCAGATTACTACCAAAAAGGGGAAAGCCACCAAAGGAAACAAAGTGGACATTAACTTTAACTCTTCCGTAATGTTCAGTAAAATCAGCCAGGTTCCCAAACTGAATACGAAATATGCTCAGGGATGGAACGGTATCTGGTCTTCGGGATTCTTTGCTTCCTGGGGGCCAAAAATCTCGGAAAGTGGTTATACAAAAGACCCCTCTATCTGGACATATCCCGAGTTTGATGTGGACGGTGCCATTGTTCCGAAAGATCAGGCAGATCCTTCTTTGGGAGATGTGAAAGTTTATGACCAATTCGATTTCTTCCAAACCGGCGTTACTTTTAATAACTCATTAAGCATGTCCGGTGGAAATGACAGAGCAAGTTTCTATCTGTCGGCTTCCGATATGAGCGATAAAGGAGTTATCCCCAACAATAAAATCAGAAGGAATACCTTCAAAATGTCGGGACAGGCTAAACTGAGTGATAAATTTACAATGTCAGGTTCGGCTAATTACATGATTAACGGTGGTGACAGAATTCAGCAGGGTTCCAATACATCCGGTGTAATGCTTGGTTTAATGAGAACCCCTCCCACATTTAACAATGCGGCAGGTTATGAATTGCCCGACGGGTCACAGAGAAACTACCGCCATGGTGGTGGATATGACAACCCTTACTGGACAGCCAATAAAAACCTCTGGTACGACCAGACAAACCGTATGATCGGTAACATGCAATTAGATTATTTTGCTACTGACTGGTTGCATTTTACATTGCGCCCGGGTATTGACTTTTACAATACAAGAGTAAAATATTACATTGCAAAAGGTTCAAGAACAAAGTCGGCAGGTTATGTGTTGGCTCGTAACACCGTTCACAGAGACTTTAACAACGACCTGCTTGCCTATATGAACAAAGACTTTAGCGAAGATTTTAGTGGTTATTTAACATTGGGTTGGAATCTGCAGCAACGTTACAATAATTATGTGGCAGGTTCTGCTGATGGTCTTTCTATTCCTGATTATTATAACCTGAACAATACTTCAAACAACCTGGTTGGTGAGTCAACATTTGAAAAAAGGCTGATGGGTGTATTTTTTGATGCAGGATTCGATTACAAAAAAATGATTTATTTCAATGTTACCGGACGTAATGACTGGTCAACAACCTTGCCTAAAGAAAATAATTCATTCTTCTATCCTTCGTTCAATGGTAGCTGGATTGTTTCCGAGATGCCTTTCATGAAGGATAATGATATTATGCCTTTCTTCAAGATATATGCTTCTTATGCAATTACTGCTAACGATGCTACGGCATACAGGACTTCCACCTATTATTATCAAACAGCCATTTCCGACGGTTGGGTTTATCCTTACGGCGTTAATTTCCCCATTAACCTTGGTGGTGTTTCATACAACGGTTTTAGCTATGGAAACACGATGGGGAGTAATGACCTGAAACCTGAAAGAACCCGTACTTTTGAGGTGGGAACTAACATGAAGTTTGTCAACAACCGTGTTGGTTTGGATCTTACCTATTTTAATAACTTAAGTACAGATCTTTTATTACCCATTGATATCGACCCTTCAACCGGTTTTTCAAGTATGTACAAAAATGCAGCTTCCATGTCCTCCAAAGGATTTGAAGTCCATTTGTATGCAACTGCGGTTCAATCTAATAACTTTACATGGTACATTGATGTTAACTTCTCCAGAATCAGGAATATAGTTGAATCTCTGGCTGAAAATGTAGATGCTATCTTCCTTGGCGGATTTACCGACCCGCAGATTCGTGCCGTTGCCGGTGAAGAGTACCGTACAATTTACGGTTACGACTGGTATCGTGACGAAAACGGAAATCTGTTGATTGATGATCAAACTGGTTATCCTGCCGGTGACTATGTGATGAAGCCTCTTGGTAAAGTTAATCCCGACTGGACTATGGGTATCAAAAATACTTTTGATTTTTACAACTTTGAGGTTAGTGCCTTATTAGATTTTCGTCAGGGTAACATGATGTGGAACGGTACAAGAGGCGCTCTTTATTTCTTTGGAGCACATGCCGATACCGAAAATCGTGATGACGATTATGTTTTTGATGGAATTAAAGCCCACTGGGACGCCGACGGAAATCTTGTTCCCAATGATGGAAACCCCAAAAACGATATTACCGTTAAATTAGACCAGAACTGGCGTACCAATGGCGAAGGAAGCGGATTTACCGGACCTACTATTGATTATCTTGAAGATGCCAGTTGGATTCGTTTGCGTGAGTTCACCATTTCTTATTCCTTTGATCATATGCTGAAGGACAGCTTCGTAAAGAAACTTGATATTTACTTTACAGGAAGAAATTTATGGTTGAGTACTCCTTATACCGGAATTGACCCGGAAACCAGCTTGCTGGGTGCCTCCAATGCTCAGGGTATGGAATATTTTGATATGCCCGGTACCAAGACTTATTTATTCGGTCTTCGTTTTGCATTTTAATCCGGTATTAATAAAGTTAGTAAAAACGAAAAAAGTTTAGAATCATGAAACAAAATATTTTAACAAAATTTGGTTTATTGTTGTTAATCGCACTCTCATTTACTGCGTGCAACAAGTGGATAGACCCCGATATCAATATTAATCCGGATGCACCAACCGATGTGCCGATGGATTTGTTACTGCCTTCCATAGAGGCGCGTTTTGCATTTAACTGTGTGCAAAGTAACGACAACGAGCGTACCCTTTCGCTTTGGATACAACACATGACCGGTATTGCCCGTCAGTCTCAGGCTGAAGGTGCTTACAGTTATCGCGCCGGAGATGTAAATAACTATTGGGGAGACCTTTATGCCGGTGTTCTTATGGATGCCAAACAGTTGATTACAAAGGCTCAGCAACCCGAATTCAAATCACCTTATTACGAAGGTGTGGCCAAAATAATCACGGCTGCCGCCATGGGTAATGCTACCGACGTTATGGGTGATTTGCCATTCTCGGAAGCACTTCAGGGGGCTGATAATTTGACCCCTAAATTCGATTCACAACAGGAAATATATGCTCAAATTCAAAGTTTGCTGGATGAAGGTATCGAACTTTGCTCCAAACCTGCTTCCGACAATATTTTTGCATTAAGCGGCGATATTATTTTTGGTGGTGATGCCGGCAAATGGATTGAAGCTGCTTATGCTTTAAAAGCACGTTATGCACTGCATCTTTCCAAGGTAAATGGTGCTGCTGCTTATACCGAAGCTTTAGGGTATCTTGACGAAGCTTTCCAGGATGCTTCAGGAAGTGCTTATTATTATTACAGCTCATCGAGCAACAACAATGCGAATCCTCTTTTCCTGTTTATGCAGGACAGGGGTGATATCCGTGTGAGTGATGTAATGATTAACAGACTGATTGCTACCAACGACCCGCGCTTGCCTGCTTATGCCAATCCCATTACCGATACTATTGAATTTGGCGGGGTTGTTTATCCTCCGGGTTCTTATCTTGGAGCCCCCGCAGGAACTCCGCTTGACGGAGCTTCAACTCCCGGTCCGGGAATAGCGTCTCCTGATACAAAGACACCTATTATTACATATACGGAGCTAAAGTTTATTGAAGCAGAGTGTAAGGTTAAAACAGGTGACGATGAGGGTGCCAGAGCAGCATTGAAAGAGGCACTGGTTGCTTCTCTTGAGGAATACGGAGTAAATAATGATACCTCATTTGTAAATAATTTTAATGCTGAAGTGGATGCGCTTTCGGGTGATGCCCTTTTCCAGAGAATTATGGAAGAAAAGTGGGTTGCTTTAATGTACAATTTTGAGGCATATAACGACTGGAGAAGGACAGGTTTTCCTGTTCTTACACCCAATCCGGCCAACCCCGGCAAAGGTATTCCGAGGCGTTTCCCCTACGCTACCGACCCCATTACTTATAACCCCAATACACCCGCAGGTGTTACCATTTGGGACAGAGTTTGGTGGGATAAATAATGGTTTAAGACAACGTTTATACAGTATAAGTATATTTTAAAAGGTCTCTCCAATATGTATAAGTCTTATTAGTTTTATATACAAACATACTTGGACTTTTGAAATAATAAAAAAAGCCGGCCCTTAAAAGCCGGCTTTTTTATGTTTACTATTTATCACCCAAAACTTCTCTGATTGCTGAAAGCTTTCTCAACAATTCATCCAGCAAATCCATTCTCAACATATTCGCCCCGTCCGATTTTGCCTGAGCAGGGTTTGGGTGGGTTTCGAGAAAAATCCCGTCAACACCGGCAGCAATGCCTGCTTTGGCAATGGTTTCTATTAATTCGGGCTTACCGCCTGTTACTCCGCTTGCGGTGTTGGGTTGTTGTAACGAATGTGTTATGTCAAGGACAACCGGAAACCCTGTTTTCTGCATTTCGGGAATGTTCCTGAAATCCACAACCAAATCGCCGTAACCGAACATATTGCCCCGCTCGGTAAGCATAATCTTTTTATTTCCCGTTGATACAACTTTTTCCGCTGCAAATTTCATGGCTGCACCCGATACAAACTGCCCTTTTTTAATGTTGACTACTTTTCCTGTTTCTCCTGCGGCAATCAGCAGTTCCGTCTGTCGGCACAAAAAAGCGGGAATTTGCAATACATCAACATATTCGGCAGCCATTTTTGCCTCCTGAGGTGAATGGATATCCGTAACCACGGGAATATCAAATGTTTCACCAATCTTTCCGAGTATTTTTAATGCTTTTTCATCGCCAATACCCGTAAACGAATCGAGCCTTGAACGGTTTGCTTTTTTATAGGATGCTTTGAAAATATAAGGTATTTTATATTTTTCCGTTAACGAAACGATTTTTTCGGCTATGGGGAAAGCCATGTTTTCGTCTTCGATAACACACGGGCCCGCCAACAGGAAAAAATTTCCTGAGCCGGCATGTTTTATTTCAGGTAAATAGTTTGCAATCATTTTTTTGCATTTTAAGACAACTTCAAAAATAAGATAAAAAGCATTATACTTTTGAATAGTTGTTTTTTTTCGGTTTGCCAACCAAATACACCCCACTGAAAATAAACAGGGAAGCTAGAATTTCGGTGAAAGACAATGAATCTTTTCCGAGAGATAATGAGACAACGGTTGCCAAAAGCGGCTGGGTATAAATGTAGGCGCTGTTTACCGAAGGCGACAGGTGTTTCAAAGAATAATTGTTCAGAAAATAGGCAACTACTGTGGTAAACAACACAACGTATCCTATGGATAACCAAATATTTACAGGAATAACCGTGAAATCCGTTTCCGTTATTTTTCCAATGGAAACAGGGAATACATAAATAAATCCGAAAGTAAATACCCACTTCATTACAACCAGAGGATTGTAACGGTACATCAGCGGTTTTATTAATACGAGGAAAAGTCCGTACGAAGATGCGTTAATGAAGATAAAAAGGTTGCCGAGAAAGATGTTTTCTCCCTGCCCACCTTGTTTTCCATTGATTATCAAATACACGGCACCCAAAAATCCTAAGATGATCCCGAACAGCTTTATTCCTGTAATTTTTTCATGCAATACAAAATGAGCCATTATAAGTACCAGTATGGGGGTGGTTACCATAATAATAGAGGCATTAATGGGAGTAGTGAGGTTTAATCCCTCGAAAAACATGATTTGGTTTAAGGCCACACCGAAAAAAGCAGCTATTGCCAACCGGTAAAAATCTCTTTTCAATATTTTTACGGAAGGGAGAAAAATTCCCGTTAACCAAAATACAATTGCCGCTCCTGCCACCCTGAGAAAAATAATGGCACGAGGTTCCAGCCAGTAGGGCATAATACCTTTGGCTATCAGATAGTTCAGTCCATAGATCACATTGGCACCGATTACGGCACCATGTGCTTTTAAAAGATTGTTTTTAGAATGGGAGATCACCTTCGCCATTGCTGTCCTCTTCTGCCGGAGGAGGAATATCTCCGGGGGGTATGTCGGCCGGAGGCATGGGTGGCAAACCGTCTTCACCTATACGTTCAATCCTCCAGGCACGTACATCGGTGTACCACCGTTCGTTATATTCCCGCGATTCAATATTTGCATCCACTTTCACAACATCACCTTCGGCAAAGCCTTCGAGCGATCTTATCCGGTCGCCCCAGACACTGATACATATTTTTTTCGGAAACTGGTCTTCGGTTTCAATTACAAATTCCTGTTTTTGCCACGGGCCGTTTCTTCCTTCACCGCTGACAACCGGTAACTTTTTTATTAGTTTTCCCCTAAGTTCGACGCTCATCTTTTTAATTGTTTAAAAGTTAAAATTTTGGTGCAAAGGTAACCAATTAGCGGCTTAATTTTTCAGCAAACAGGTTTAAAAACTCATCAAGTTTTTTTCTCCGATATTGCATAACCCAGCGGGGATGCGGCAAAGGAACTATTTCTCCAAACAGTTTTATCCTTTTGTTCAGGTCAACAAGGTATTCATAGTTTTTTCCCTGTCCCAGACAAAAACATTTTTCAGGATTTATTCCCAGTGCAACCTGTTCCACCAAAGTTTTAACGATAAAAGGTTTTAAAGCCTTTTGCAACTGTTTCGAGTCGTAATAATTGTAATTTTTTCCATCCTTGATAAATCCCAGCGGACTAACAGCACCAATGTAATAATGTTTGTAAAAAAATTCCGGTCCACCTAATCTGTCAATAAACATATAAACAAACTGTGACGATAATTCGGGTTTTTTGTCAAAATCATTTTTTATTCCGCAATCATTTTCCAGACGTATGGGATCGGTAAAAGGAATACCCGTTACACCGGCACCAAATCTCCCCGGATTTATTCCAAGAATCAACCTTCTCCTCCGGCTGTCGTTATAATATTTGCCGTAAAATGCCCTGCATGCTTTCAGTGTTTCTGTATTGTTGTAAGGGTTCATTACTTCAATCCCGTCCGGTAAAAGCTCTTCTATTTTAAGCGAACGGTAGAATTTTATGGTGCGATTCGAAAAGGTCTGGTTGTGTTCCATTTTTGTAGTAGTTAAAAATTGATCTCCGGAAAGAGCCAGAGCAAAATGATAATCATTACCAGCGAAGGCAACATGTTAATGATTCTGAGTTTCTTTATTTCCAGAATCTGAATACCCAACCCTATAAGCAGAATGCCTCCGGTTGCAGTTAGTTCGGTAATCATGATTTGCGGGAAAAAGTCGCCGAGCCAGGCGGAGAAAAGCGTAATTCCTCCTTGAAATATCAGCAAAGGGATTGTGGAAAAAAGAACTCCGACGCCCAGGGCGGATGCAAGTGCTATGGATGAGGCGCCGTCCATGAGCGATTTTATATACAACAGATGTGCATTTCCGGTCATTCCCTCTTCAATACCGCCGAGAATGGTCATAGAGCCCATGCAGAAAAGCAAAAAAGCCGTGATCATTCCTTCGGTGAACTTCTCGTCAGAGAAATGTAGTTTTGCTTTTAAATAGTTTGTCAGCCTTTCGGTACCCCGTTCCAGATGAAGCCATTCGCCTATTAGTGCACCGGTAATCAGGCTCAAAACCATGTGCAGTACATGAGTTGTTTTTAATG
>JALVZH010000132.1 GCA_027022105.1 Bacteroidales bacterium
TAGAGCAGGGCAGAAACGAAATTTACAAAGCGATGAATATCGGTTTCAGCCAAAAAGAGTGGGCCTATCTGAAACCCGAATCGCTTTTTTACATCGGATACATCGAGATGAACCTTTCCTCAAATCTCAGCGCACTCGACCGCATTATGCCCTATCTTGAAAACGAATCCCTTGATAATCTTTTGATGGATTATTTGAAGGTGAGAATATTTATGAGAACCGGAAAAAATGACAAAGCGCTGGAAATACTGAAAGTAACTGATACGCTGTCGGGATATTATCCGTTTTATTATCTCGATTACCTTCATGGCGAATGCAGGTTGAGGCAGTTAAATCCCGATGCGGTTATTTATTACAATAAATTTTTGAATCGTTTCAACGGCCTTTTGTATATAAAAGATGCCTGGTACAAAAAAGCGCTGCTTGCCTGGCTGTTTCGTGATATTGAAGGGTATTATGCCAATCTCGATTCGGTATTGCGGTACGGTACGGCTATTGTTGATGCAGATAAAATTGCTCAGGAGCGTGCCGAAGATAAAGCCGTGCCCCCCAACAGGGGATTGCTGGAGGTGCGTTTTTTGTTCGACGGCGGTTACTACCGGAAGGCACTTGAGCGGTTGGACGAAATAAATGTAAATGCCTTGATGCCCGACGAACAACTGGAATATTATTACCGTTTTGGAAGGATTTACTACAAAACGGGTGATTATGAAAAAGCATTAAGGTATTACGGCATAACCATAAACCGCAAAGGCGAAAGTATGCGCTATTTTGCGCCCAATGCAGCTTTGAAGTCGGGGCAGATTTACGAATCGCAACACCGCTACAAAGAAGCATTAAAATTTTACGAAAAATGCCTTGATATGGATTTTGACGAATATTACAACAGCATTCGTGCAAAAGCCAAAGACGGTGTGGAACGGGTTAAGTTAGCCGCACAATCGTCCTGATAAACAACCGGCAGATTACATTTCTGCAATCATCTCGTCGGTAAGTTCCAGATTGTGGAAGACCTTTTGCACGTCATCATCCTCTTCAAACAGGTCGATAACTTTCATAATTTTCTGAGCCTCTTCAAGGTCTAATCTTTTGGTATCTTTGGGTATGCGTTGCAGCTCTGCCGTTTCCGGTTCTATGCCAAGCTCTTCCAGCTTTTTCATCATAGGCCCGAAATCTTCCATTGCAGTGGTTATTGTAAAGAAATTATCGTCCAGTTCAATATCTTCGGCACCGGCATCAATCACTTCCATTTCAAATTCTTCCTCATCCAAATCGCCTTTGGGGACAACAAACACACCTTTTCGGTCGAAAAGATAGCTGAGCGAACCGTTGGTGCCCAGGCTGCCGCCGTATTTATTAAAAATAGCCCTGATATTGGAAACAGTGCGCTGCAGGTTGTCGGTGGTGCATTCCACATAAACGGCAATACCGTGAGGCAGGTATCCTTCGTAGGTAACTTCGGTAAAAGAAGCCCCGTCTTTATCTTTTCCTTTGTTAATGGCGCGTTCTATGTTGTCTTTGGGCATGCTTTGCCCTTTGGCATTGGCAATGGCAAGGCGCAGCCTCGGGTTACCGTCCGGGTCGGGGCCGCCCTCTTTTACCGCTACCGTAATCTCTTTTATCAGTTTTGAAAATATCTTGGAGCGCTTGGCATCCAATGCGCCTTTTTTTCTTTTAATGGTTGACCATTTACTGTGTCCTGACATAGTTCTTTATTTTTCCGTTTTTGCAAAATTAAAAAATTTGTTGCACATCCAACCCCTGTGTTTTTCATTCGTTTCCAAACCGGATGATTCCCGTTATTGATTATTATTTGGGCAGCCGTGCAGGCTTGCAGTTGCATGCTGCCAGGCATCGCAATCTGATTACAGTTGCATGCCTTCAGGCATCGCAAGTGCTGTCCGATTGTAGTTGCAAGCCTGTAGGCTTCGCAATCTACCGCTCTCATCCCTGCTGCGGAACTAACCTGACGGATTGGACGCTGATTTGCGGGTAAGGCCTCCGTCAGGTTGAGAAAAATACGGTATTAACAATGACAAAACCTGAATTCTTCCTTTTTCCGCACCGCACTCCGCAAAGCTTCGTACGGTGCTACATATATTTTGCCCTTTCAGGGCAAGCTTTTCCCTGCTGCACTTCCATTCTTAATTCTAAAATCTTATGTCGGATATCTTACATCAGATCATTGGTTTTGTCACGTTTTGAGTCACCTAAGCGAAAACGGAATCTCTTTCTTTTCCCTGCAAACCCACACAACTAACCCTTCATAATTCAGAGGCATCATCAGGTCGGACATGTGGGATAGAATGCCGATGAATCTCCCCTCGTGCTTCTTTTTCAATTTACAATACGGTACGTAAATCATTTCGGAGATTCATCGGAGTCCGCCTCAGGCGGAGCCCTCTGAATTATGGGGTATAGTGTATTTTAGCTAATCCCACCCACTTGTATCATTGCTCAATTTCCTAACCTGCCCGCGAACCTGCTCCCGGCTCCGACAGGTTTACACGAGTAGCCGTCTCGTCCTGCCAACTCCCATACAATTCTGCCCCCCCAAATCAATATTTCCTCTTTTTTACCGTTTTCTAATAGCAGCCAAGGGTGTATATAACAAACGGATTCATTATGACAAAAAGAGTAATTTTGCCGGATATGAAAAAAAGGATATTCATTTTATTGCTGATTGTGCTGCCCGTTTTGTGGTCGGCGGTGCGGGGGCAAACATTTGTTTCTGCCGGCGACAGAGCCGACGAAACGGTGTTATACGCCATGAACAAACAGGTCAACCAGTTTGTCAGGCGCTTTAATATGGAAGAAGACCCATTCGGCAAACGGTTGCCGGTGACCGACCCGAAGTATCACAACAACAAACTGAGAAAAAAGTTTCTGCCTCTGATGTTCGATGAACATAATCCCCGGACTGCCGGAAAACTCCGTGAATATTTTATTCAGGATGTTACCGGTAAAAAACATCCCGTCTATCTGAATTTTCTGGATAAAAACTGGTTTGCCGAAGTTTCGGCCACCTTTTACAACGCACAGGGGCAAACCGTACATTTAATTATTTTTCTTACGGTAGAGCAGTCGGGAAAAGGTTCCAAATGGATTATCAGCAACGTGTATGATACCGATTTACACAAACTTTTCCCTCTGGAAACGGCTGAAAAACAGGCCAAATATTTCCTTCACCCCCAAAGCCACGAGCTCGACTTTATGAATCTGCGCAAAGCTTTGAACAATCCCGAAAACATTGAGTATTATGCTGCCGACGGTTTTCGTTGTGTATATTTAGGCCTGTTTTTCTATCTGATAAAAAACCGGCAACTGACCTTTAAACAGATAAACGGAGTAAAATTCCATTTTTTCCAGATTAAAAACTGGTATTTCGAACTAAGTTGGTTCAACCGGAATGAAACCA
>JALVZH010000133.1 GCA_027022105.1 Bacteroidales bacterium
AAGAGCCAAAACCGGATTCACGTTGGGATAAATTGAAAAATATAACTTTTGATTAGATAACAAATTTAAAATTTTAATAAAATGGCACATCCGAAAAGAAAGACTTCTAAAACAAGAAGAGATAAAAGAAGATCGCATTTAAAAGCAAATGCTCCAGTTTTGGCTACCTGCCCTACTACCGGAACCGTTCATGTATATCACCGTGCTTATTATGTTGATGGTGATTTGTACTATAAAGGAAAACTGGTAATGGAAAAAAGCGTAGAATAATTTAACGGAATTATTGATTAAAACTCCCCTTACGGGGGAGTTTTTTTATTATTGGCGGTGATGCTTTTTCCAATAGAACGTATGTAATACTCAGGTTTTTTAATCAAATTATTTGTTATGTCTGATCTGAAAGCTGCAATTACAGGGGTACATGGTTACGCCCCCGATTATATTCTGACCAATGCAGAACTGGAAACAATGGTTGATACAACCGACGAATGGATAACTACAAGAACCGGTATCAAAGAACGGCATATTTTGAAAGGAGAGGGCAAAGGCACCTCGGATATGGCTGTGGAAGCTGTAAACGGGTTGTTGAAAAAGACAAATACCAAGCCTGAAGAGGTTGATCTATTGATTTGTGCTACGGTAACGCCTGATATGCAGTTTCCTGCCACTGCCAATATTATAAGCGATAAAGTCGGGATTAAAAACGCTTTCAGTTTCGACATGAATGCTGCCTGTTCCACTTTTATTTATGCTTTGGTAACCGCCTCAAAATATGTTGAATCGGGAGAGTATAAAAAGGTGATTGTTGTAGGTGCCGATAAAATGTCGTCCATTACCGATTATACCGACCGTGCCACTTGTGTAATTTTTGGCGACGCTGCTGCTGCTGTAATGCTTGAACCTACAACGGAAAATGTCGGAATTATTGATCATAAATTTTATACCGATGGCTCGGGCAGGGTTCATCTTCACCAAAAGGCCGGAGGGTCGGTAAAGCCTGCATCCCACGAAACCGTAGATGCAAGAGAACATTATATCTATCAGGAAGGGCAGCCGGTTTTTAAGTTTGCCGTTACCAACATGGCAGATGTTGCGGTGGAAATAATGAAGCGCAACAACCTTACCTCCGACGATATTAACTGGCTTGTGCCACATCAGGCCAATCTGAGGATTATTGATGCTACCGCCCGCCGTATGGGGTTGGATAAAAATAAAGTGATGATAAATATTCAACGGTACGGAAATACTACCAACGGCACCATTCCCATGTGTCTTTATGAATGGGAGGATCAATTGAAAAAAGGTGATAACGTTGTGCTTGCCGCTTTCGGTGGCGGATTTACCTGGGGTGCCATTTACCTTAAATGGGCATACGACGGAAGCAAAACGAATTCGTAAATTACCTCCCCCCTCATTAAATTTCTTACTGTTTCTGTAAAATCAAAAAAGTTGATTTTTTGATTTACCTTTGCCATGATTATTCTTATGGCAAGTACATTACCAATTCACCGGTTTTTGCCGCAAACGGATGTTTTACCGCTTGTGGATGTTCGATCACCTGCCGAATTTGAAAAAGGTCATATTCCCGGAGCAGTTAATATTCCTTTATTCGATAATGAGGAACGGAAACTGGTGGGAATCAGGTACAAAAATTCAGGGAAAGAGAGTGCCGTATTGCTGGGTCTGGAGATTGTCGGACCCAAAATGGCTCAATTTGTTAAAGATGCCAAACGGATTACAGGAAAGAATAAAGAGATTCTGGTTCATTGCTGGCGGGGAGGAATGCGTTCGGGCAGTATGGCCTGGTTGTTCGAAACCGCAGGCCTGAAACCTTACACACTCGAAGGTGGTTATAAAGCCTACAGAAGATATATAAGGTCACAGTTTTCAAGGGAAAGCCGGCTGATAATTCTGGGCGGATATACCGGAAGCGGAAAAACGGATATTCTGAAATCGTTGCAGGGTGGGGGAGAACAGTTTCTCGATATAGAGGGTGTTGCCCGCCATAAAGGTTCTGTTTTCGGCCCATTGGGACAAGAAGCCCAGTCCACCAATGAGCAATTTGAGAATAATCTTGCCCATGTGTGGAGGAAGTTTGACTTCTCGAAAACTGTATGGATCGAAGATGAAAGCCGTCAGTTGGGCAGGGTAGGGGTGCCCGACCCTCTGTTCCTGAAAATGAGGGAAGCACCGGTTATTGTGGTTGATATTCCCAAAGATATCCGGGTGAAAAGGCTTGTAAAAGAGTACGGGTCGTTCGATAAAGAATTGCTTGCAGCACAACTTGTAAAGATAAAAGAACGCCTTGGCGGCCAGTGGCTGAAAGAGGCGTTGTCGGCTCTTGAAAAAGACGATATGGAGCATGTTGCTTCCATTGCTCTCAATTATTATGATAAAGCTTACAATTTCGGAATAAAAAAGAGAGATTCCGCCAAAGTGTATTATCTTTCACTAAAAAAAGATGACCCCGGTGAAAATGCAGCGGCGGTTTTAAGTTTTGCAAAACGGAATAACTTAATATAAATGGAACCTGTCTATTTGGATTATAATGCAACTACACCCATTGCGCCGGAAGTTGCAGCAGCCATGCGTCCCTGGCTTGAAAAATATTTCGGAAATCCTTCCAGCGTTCATGCATACGGGGTAAAGGCCAAAATGGCTGTGGAGAATGCCCGGAAACAGGTAGCCGGACTGATTAATTGCGATCCGTCGGAAATCATATTTACCAGCGGCGGAACCGAGTCGAACAATTATGCCATAAAGGGAATTGCTCTGGCCAACAAGCATAAAGGAAATCATATAATAACATCCGCCGTGGAGCATCCCGCTGTTTTTGAGGTGTGCCGCTATCTTGAAAAACAGGGTTTTGAAGTTACAACCATTCCGGTTGATGCGTATGGTGTGATAAAAACGGATTTGTTAATAAAAGCTGTAAAGCCTGAAACCATTCTTATTACCGTAATGCATGCCAACAATGAGGTGGGAACCGTTCAACCCATTGAGGAGATTGGGGCATTTGCAAAAGAAAATGGTATCTTTTTTCATTCGGATGCAGCCCAAAGCTTGGGAAAAATCCCTGTGGATGTGAAAAAAATGCAAGTTGACTTGCTGAGTATTGCCGGACACAAACTGTATGCCCCCAAAGGAATTGGCGCTTTGTATATCCGAAGCGGTGTACAGCTCGAAAAACTTATCCATGGTGCCGACCACGAACAGAACCTGCGTGCGGGAACCGAAAATGTTCTGGAAATTGTGGGCTTGGGCAAAGCCTGCCAACTGGCAGCGGCACATTTGGGAGAAAACATGAAGCACTACGCAAAAACCAGGGATTATTTACAAAAACTGTTGCAAGAGGCATTACCCGGTATAAAAATCAACGGTCATCCCGAAAAACGGTTACCTAATAC
>JALVZH010000134.1 GCA_027022105.1 Bacteroidales bacterium
TAATCAGGCCTTCCAGAATATGGGCTCTTTTTTCCGCTTCGTTCAAACGGTATTTGGTTCTGCGGATAACCACCTCATGACGGTGGTCAACATAGTGCTTAATAAGGTCTTTCAGATTCAATGCCCTCGGACGGCCTTTCACCAGTGCAATGTTGTTTACATTAAACGAGCTTTGCAGTGCCGTATGTTTGTAAAGAAGGTTTATGACAATGCTTGATAAGGCGTCTTTTTTCAATTCGTACACAATGCGCATTCCGTTTCTGTCCGATTCATCGCGGATATCGGCAATACCTTCTATTTTCTTTTCATTAACGAGGTCGGCGGTACGCTTAATCATATCGGCCTTGTTCACCATATAAGGCAAAGAGGTAGCAATAATGCTTTCGCGACCTGTTTTGCTCTCTTCTACGGTTACCTCACCCCTCAGCACAATTCTTCCTCTTCCGGTTTCAAATGCCGCCTTTACGCCGTCGTATCCGTAAATAATACCACCCGTGGGGAAATCCGGCGCTTTGATGTGGTTCATCAGGTCGGCGATGGTAATGTCGTTGTTATCAATATAGGCAATAATGCCGTCAATTACTTCCGAAAGGTTGTGCGGTGCCATGTTGGTGGCCATACCCACGGCAATACCCGAAGCACCGTTAATCAAAAGGTTGGGTATTTTGGCGGGGAGCACGGTTGGCTCCATAATGGTATCGTCAAAATTCAGTTGATGGTCAACGGTGTCTTTATCAATGTCAACCAGCATCTCCTCGGCTATTTTTGCCATACGTGCTTCGGTATAACGCATTGCTGCGGGGCTGTCGCCGTCCACCGAACCGAAGTTACCCTGTCCGTCAACCAGCGGATAGCGCAACGACCACTCCTGAGCCATTCGCACCATTGTATCATAAACCGAGCTGTCGCCATGGGGGTGAAATTTACCAAGCACCTCCCCTACTATTCTGGCCGATTTTTTATAAGGGCGGTTGGAGAAAACCCCCAACTCATACATTCCGAAAAGTACCCGGCGGTGAACCGGTTTTAGTCCGTCGCGAACATCGGGCAGTGCCCTGGCAACAATAACCGACATGGAGTAGTCGATATAAGCAGATTTCATCTGCTTTTCAATGTTTACTTTTACTATTCTTTCACCTTCATGAACATTTTCCATATGTTCCTTCTCCTTACTTTTTAGTTAGCTTGCAAAAATAAGAATTTAAACTGAAATCAAAAGCTATTTCCGGGGCGATTCGCACCAATATGCTAACATTCGGTTGTTAACAAATAACTGCCTGCCGGCATAAAAAGGTAAATTCTGAAAATATCTTTGAATGGAGATAATAAGAAAGCCCTGTTATTGGAAACGGAGGGTGCGATGTATAATTTATAATAATGTTAAAAGTTTGATAATCACATTTTTGCACAAAATACTTAAAAATTATTCTGTTTGATAAAAGAAATCGCCTGTATTGTAGTAATGCGTATTTTTGCAGCG
Organism: Bacteroidales bacterium; assembly: GCA_027022105.1. Classification (GTDB taxonomy): domain Bacteria; phylum Bacteroidota; class Bacteroidia; order Bacteroidales; family F082; genus Sulfidibacterium. The sequence continues at coordinate 1,481 of JALVZH010000134.1, forward strand.
AAAATTAAATAAATGTATGGAAGCTAAATTTTCTAAGAGAATGAAAGATGTTTTGTCGTACAGTCGTGAAGAGGCGGTACGATTGGGAAACAATTATATAGGTATGGAGCACCTGTTGCTTGGTATTTTGCGCGAAGGCGAAGGAATGGCAGTGCAGTTGCTCACATTTTTCGGAGTTGATTTGCAGGAGTTAAAAAAAAGTATCGAACGGGCCATACGTAGCGATAACGGCACGTCTGTCAACATGGAGAATATTCCTGTTGTTAAGCAGGCCGAAAGAGCTTTGAAGTTTATTTATCTCGAAGCCAAAGTATTCAAAAGCGAGACCATTGATACCGAACACCTGTTGCTGGCCATTTTGAAAGACGAGAACAATCTGGTTACCAATAAACTGAAAAAATACGGAGTTACCTATAAACTGGTTAAAGATGAATTAACTTCCATGTCGAAAGGAAAAGGTATTAACGATCCGTTTACTTTTTCGGCCGATTTTCCCGGAGAGACGGATGAACCTTTTCCGCACAAACCGACAGGCGGAAGCACGAAAAAACCGGAACAAAAATCAAAAACACCTGTACTCGATAATTTTGGTCGCGACCTGACAAAAGCCGCCGAAGAGGGACGCCTCGACCCCATTGTGGGAAGAGATAAGGAACTGGAGCGCATTGCACAGATATTAAGCCGCAGAAAAAAGAACAACCCCATACTTATAGGCGAACCGGGTGTGGGAAAATCGGCCATTGCCGAGGGACTGGCTCTGCGCATTGTAAACAGGAAAGTGTCGAGAGCCCTTTTTAACAAACGGATTATTACCCTCGACCTTGCTTCTTTGGTGGCCGGAACCAAATACCGCGGACAGTTTGAAGAGCGGATGAAAGCGGTATTGAACGAACTGACCAAAAATCCCGATATTATTCTGTTTATTGATGAAATCCACACCATTGTGGGAGCCGGCAATGCTTCGGGAAGTCTTGACGCTTCCAATATGTTCAAACCGGCACTGGCAAGGGGTGAATTGCAATGTATCGGTGCTACAACACTGGACGAATACCGCCAATATATCGAAAAAGACGGTGCTCTGGAAAGAAGATTCCAAAAAGTTCTGGTTGACCCCACCACACCCGAAGAAACGGTTACCATTCTTCAAAATATAAAAGAAAAATATGAAGATCATCACCTTGTAAACTACACCGATGACGCCATTCGTGCCTGTGTAAACCTTACAAACAGGTATATTTCCGACAGGTATCTTCCCGACAAAGCCATTGATGCGCTTGATGAGGCCGGTGCAAGGGTGCACATCAGCAACATACATGTTCCCGCTGAGATTATCAATCTTGAAAATCTGATAGAAGAGATAAGGGAAAAGAAAACAAATGCCATTAACAGCCAGAAATTTGAAGAGGCTGCCCAGTTCAGGGACATCGAACGGCGCTATACGGATGAATTGCAACGGGCAAAAAGACGCTGGGAAGAGGATGCCAGAATACACCGGGAAACCGTTACCGAAGAAAATGTTGCCGAAGTGGTGGCCATGATGACGGGTATTCCGGTAACCAACATTGCGCAAAGCGAAAGCCAGCGGTTGATAAATATGGAGTCGGAACTTCAAAAAGAGGTTATCGGTCAGGATGAGGCAATTAAAAAGGTGGTAAAAGCCATCCGTCGCAACCGTGCAGGGCTAAAAGATCCCAAAAAACCCATAGGTTCGTTTATTTTCCTCGGCCCCACCGGCGTTGGGAAAACCTATCTGGCCAAAATGCTCTCAAAATACATGTTTGATTCGGAAGATGCGCTGATCCGCATTGACATGAGTGAATACATGGAAAAATTTGCGGTTTCGCGCCTTGTGGGAGCGCCTCCCGGATATGTGGGTTATGAAGAGGGCGGACAGCTTACCGAAAAGGTAAGGAGAAAACCGTACTCCATAGTGCTGCTCGATGAGATAGAAAAAGCCCACCCCGACGTGTTCCATATGCTGCTGCAAGTGCTCGACGACGGGCAGCTGACCGACAGCCTCGGAAGAAAGGTTGACTTTAAGAATACCATCATCATTATGACCTCGAATATCGGGTCGAGGCAGTTGAAAGATTTCGGTGAAGGCGTGGGATTCTCAACCAAAGCCAGAAAACAGTCGCGTGCAAGCCATGCCACGGCTGTTATTGAAAATGCCCTGAAACGCGCTTTTGCACCTGAATTTCTTAACCGTATAGACGATGTGGTTATCTTCGATTCGCTTGAAAAAGAGGATATTTACAAAATTATTGATATTGAACTGCGTCATTTGTACGGACGTATTGACGAAATGGGATATTCCATTACCGTTACCACAAAAGCCAAGGATTTCCTCATTGAAAAAGGCTGGGACGAGCAGTTCGGAGCAAGGCCGTTAAAAAGAGCTATTCAAAAATACATTGAAGACCCGCTGGCTGAGGAAATTATCAAGTCAACCCTGCATGAAGGCGATAAGATAACGGTGGATTACGATGCAAAAAAAGAGGATATCAAAGTGAAAATATCCCATCCGCGGAAAAGCACGAAAAAGAAACCTCCGGAATCGAAAGACTCCGCTAAAAAAGATTAGCAATAAAAAAGCCCCTTTTCGGGGCTTTTTTATTGGTCTGTTTTTCAGGTCATTTTACAATCTCATAATTAAACCGTATTAGTTTTGCAACAAGCGGAATTACAGCCGCTTTAAGCCGCTGGTGCGCAGGATGCTCTTCGTACATGGTCATGTCGAGCTCCGATTTGAATACAATATTAAGGCAATAGTCATACTCTTTGGTTTCGTTGGCCATGCCCATGGTTTTTCCCCACTCAAGGCTTTTAATTACTTTTATCTCCTTTTTCATATTCCAAACCAGCGTATCAATCCTTGCTTTTTGAGCCCCGGTTACCCCCTCTTTGTATTTAATCAATACCAAATGGCGAATGCCCTTTACTTTTTTTGCCTTTTCATGATTACCGGCCTGCATGGAACCCATTCCAATGAACACAAGCAGGCTGAGAATGATTAATTTTTTCATTTTACATTTAAATTATCTAACGTTATAGCGTTTATTACAATAAGTTGCAAATTTAAAAATTTATTAAGCATGAATCAAGCGACCATTGAACAAAGCGTAGTTTCCGACTACGCTTTAAAATTACATACGATAATCCCTTCATCCAATCAACCCCCGGCGCTACCTTTCAGGTCTCCACCCACCTGGCCCACGGCGACCTGAAAGGAAACTCCCTCCACCCACCTGGCCCACGGCGACCTGAAAGGTAATATCCCCTACCCTATCACTTAATCCTGTAATTATACAACACCTTTCCGGCAGCGGTTACCAGATTTACTTCCCTGTTGTTTTTAAGGCTGCCCACGGTAAAGGGTGTTTGTCCCACCAGTCCTTTGCTTACCAGCGTATTGCCGTTTTTGTCGAACAGATAGATGGTTTTTTCTTCGGCAGCCACCACTCCCAGCACTTTTTTGCCTTTTCCGAGTTTAAAAAACAGCGGCGGGGTAACAATGTTCGAGTTGAACGTATATTGAAACAGAACTTTCTTGAATTTATCGAATACCAAAAGTTTGCGGTTATCAATAAAGATAAAGTCTTTCCAGCCGTCGCCGTTAAAATCTTCGTACAGGAAATAATGCTCCGGCGAGAAGTCCCCGAAGCTGGTATATCTTACTCTTCCCGAAGAGGAAAGATAGGCCAGGCGCCCTTTTCTGTCGGTGGTCAGGATAATACCTTTGCTGTTGGTACGGTTTACATAAAAAAGTGAGTTTCTGGCCTTCTTAAAATCCGGAGCAACCTTAATGCGGGTGTTGCCCCGGCGGTTTACCACATACACGCGGTTATCCACATCGGTAATAATAATGTAATCCTTATTGTTGACTACGAGTCGCTGTATTTTATCTGCAACAATGTTTTGCAGTTTCGGTTTTCTCCATCCCCTCACCTGTTTTCCCTTGATGGTGTAGTTGTAAATTCTTTTATCGGCCTGTGCTATCAATATCCTGTAATCTTTCCTTTTGTTGTAATCGAAAAGTGTTAATCCGTTGGTTGCCGAGGGGTTGAGTCGTATGGGATAGCTTCCGGTAAACCTTCCTTTCCGGTCGATAAGATAAAGGTTATCTTCCGTATTGAAAAGAAACTGTATTTTTCCGTTTTTGTAATAATCAACCTGTGCAATGTCGCTGATGGGTGTTTGAACCAGCTTCTTTTTCCACAATATCCTGCCGTTTGCATTTATCAGATACATCTTATGCGATTTATCGAAAACGATAATATCGTTTAACCCGCTAATATGGTTTTTAACAAGATAAGGTTTCCCCACAATCTCATCATCTAATGAAACTTTCCATAAAGCAAGGTTTTCTTCGTGAAACGACTTACTGAACCGCAGGTAAAAGTTGGTGTAAGTTAATGGATTGCCAACCGTGTATTGGAAAAGTACCGTCTGAAAGTCGTCCACCGTACCGAAATTGTTTTTCAGTGCCCGGGCGGTATTGCTGTTGAGGTATTTTCCGAGCAATCCCGAAAAAAGACGCGGTGAGAACATGAACAGCACATTGGATTTTGTCTGAATGTTGTCGTAAATATCTTTGAAATTTTCGTTCAAATCCAGGGTCTTGCCGGTTTCGTAGTAATCCAACAGGTATTTCATACTCTCTTTGCTGTTGGCAAACACAATCCGGTTACCTATGTTGGTATAATAATTTCCTGTTATCCCCGAAAAAACTTCGCCTGCAATGTTTTTCCAAAGGTTTCCGATGGCAATACGCCTGATGATAAAGTTTTTGTATTCGGTTGATTTTCCGCTGCCGCTCAGTGACGACAACTGTTTCAGTGCTTTTGTCAGTTCTTCACCGGTACTGTTGTTTACGGCAAGGTAAATTTTGGATTGATACTCTTTTCCAGAGGCCGGATTACCAAAAAGCACAATACCCTGATGAATGCTCTGCGCCAGCACTTCCGCCTGAACCCGGAACTTTTTATCCAATTTTTTTATGGCATTATCAGATACTTCAAGGCCATTGAGCGAAAGCAGTAAATTGGCATCAAAAGGAACAATATTGAATAATCCCTCTATGTTACCCGGCTTTGAGAATCTGTTGAGAAACAGCTCTTTATCAGGAACAGTGGTATATCCCGAAAAGATAAACTCGTTTTTCTTAATAATCAGGTCGGTTTCGGTCCAGCCGGCAAAAGATGACAAAAACCGGATGGATTGCAGATATTGTTCGTTACCGGCCTGTGCAAGCAGTAAGGGTAAGCTTTTGTAGTTAACAAAAACTCTGGCATCGGCTTTCCTGCCCGAATATGCCCTTAATCCCGTAAAGTCTTCCTGCGGTTTGCTTTGCGAAGAGCGGGCACTGTATTTCAATACGGCAGATTCTACAATTGCACTGTTCATGGAAAAAGCAAGAACGCCGTCCATAACCGAAAAATAGTAACGCATATCGTGAACGGCATCCACCACTTTAAAAAGGGTAAATTTTCCCAGTTTACGGGGAATAACGGCATAATCGGTTCCCAACCGGCTCGACAGATAGTGGCGGATTTTTTCGTCGGGCGGATTGCTTTTCATGGCCGAAAGGAACAGGGTGGAAATACCGGAAGTGTCGCTACGGAAAGCCATAAGCAACTTGTTGGAAGTCATTTTGTCAAGATACTCCGGATTGCCGTCAAGAAGGCTGTCTAACTGTAAAATACGCAGCTCCAATCTTTTAAACAGCAAGGTGTTGGTCAGGCTTTGCCAGGCGGTGTTTTGAAGCAGTTTTTGGTGCAGCGGGCCGGGATGATCGGCCTCTATAATGACAGCGGCATCTTCGGGTACCATCTGCCAGGGGTCACCGTCGGTTTTTATCAGATTTCCATATAAATACCAGGCTGCAACGGCTATGGCCGCCACAACAATTAATGTTACAATCCACTTTGTTTTACCCTGCATATTAAACCACCTTGTTAATTTTCAAAAGTAGTAAAATATTTTAGTATTTAATGAATTTACCAATATACATTTTGCAATTATCACCGGCTATGCTCAGGAGATAAACACCTGCCGTCAATGATGACACATCTTCTTTGATGATTTTAACACCAGGGTAAACAATCTCTTTTACAATTTGTTTTCCGCTTGCAAGGCTCGTTATTTTTAAAACACGGAGTTCCGCATTATTATCAATGGATATCGTTAAAATATCTGTTGCCGGATTTGGAAAAAGAGCAGCATAAATACCGGAAACATTGTCAACGCTGTTACCGATATCAACAACCGTTTGGCTTCTGAATAAGCTATCGTCAAAACGTGTGGTAACAAACAAATAGCTCTCGGGACTGTATTTTAATAATCGAATATTATCGGTATAAAGGTTATTGGTTATCTCATTCCAGCTAAACCCGTTATCTGATGAATAAAAGATCCCGCCACCCGGCGGCCCCTGATCGTCACAACCTATGGAAATTTCATCATACTGGTTAATGTCCAATTTTGAAATCAAACGAGAATTAAAAACCTTGTACCATGTATCCCCTCCGTCGTCCGATTTAAAAACACCCGATTCACCGGTATAATATTGGCCACGTGCGCCTGCATAAAGTTCATCGTTTGAGTTTATGGCCAATGATGAAACAAAATAATAGTCAAGGTTTGACATTTCCCAGGTGAGGCCATTATCGAAAGAACGCCTTATGCCTCCCGGGGAAAAGGTTGTTTGGAATGCTATAGAACCGCAAAACAGAGTTCCCTCGCTGTTCCTGGCAAAATCATAGAAGATTTCAACGTTATATGTGTCAAAAAGATGTGTCCACTCACCGGTACTTTCCGAATATCTGAAGATACCTCGCATTCCGCCTAACAATATTACGCTATCGCCAAGTGTAATTATACTGCTTATTCCGCTCCAGGGGTAATAAAAAATTGAGTCCCATGTAATTCCTCCATCAAATGACCGCCAAAGTTCGTACCCTCCCGCATAAATAGTATTATTCTCATTAATATAAAGTGTACCTAATGTTGATTTTGTAAGACTCGTGTTTTGCCAATTAATTCTATCATCTGAAAAATAAACTCCATATTCGGTAATAATATAGCATCTTCCGGTACTATCAAAATCAATGGAATATGTTTTGGTACTGTCAGGAAGATGAACAGGTTCCCAAACAACCTGTGCTAAAGCAGCATAAATATTCATCATTGCCGGTAATAGCATGGAAATTAAAAAAAGGAGCAGTTTTTTCATCGCTTTTTGATTTAAAAGGATTAAGTTACGGTTTAATGATTTTCAGGTAAGAATTTCTTTCATTTTGAGAAACTTCAATAATATACATACCTGATGGCAAATTAGCGATATTTAATTGTGTATTATTTTCCAAAGGCAAAATGCTTTTTGAAACTAAAAGTTTTCCCGCTATGTTAAAAATTTCAATCTTCACCGCCCCTGTTAATTTATTATACGTGTTTGACTTAATATGCAGCACGTTTTTAACCGGATTGGGGTAAACCATCCATTGTTTTTTTGTTGTAGAGATATGTTTTTCGCGAATGGAAACCGTTGTATTGATACTTTTGGCTAAATAATTGGATGAGTAATGAGAGGTAATATAAATAAAACCATAATTATCGACAACCATATTACCCATTGGGCCACCCGGAAGTCCTTCATTAATCAATTCAAATGTTAATCCGTCATCAAGTGAACGAACTACTCCGTCAGGCCAGGCAGAAGTAAAATAAATATCATCATCACTGTTAATAACAACATCACTAACCTGCGGCCCCCAAATTAAAGTATCCCAATCGGTTTGTCCGTTTCGCAAAACAAACAGTCCGGGATGTCCTTCCGGCCCGTTCCAACCCCATGAACCGGCAAAAATATCTCCCGAACTGTTATAAGAAAGACTACTTACCATATGATTAAAAAGACCTGCAAATTCCCATGTGTCACCGTTATCGGTTGATTTATATACACCGCCCATATTATTCATATATGCCTCAATACTGATGTACATTTCACCAGTGTTAGTTTTAATAATATCTGTTATCGTTGCATCAGTTTGTAAAGGAAGAGAAAATAAACTGTCCCATGTTATGCCTTTGTCATAACTTCTAATCAGAATGGGAAAAGAAACTCCTGCTGTTCCAACAAAAATAGTATCATTTCCTATTGAGTATATTTCTGACACCCAACCACCTGAGTATGGTGGTAAATTAATTGGAGTCCAAGATAATCCATTGTTGTCAGAAACTTGTAGCGTGTTAAAACCTGATTTACCAATAAATATATCTCCTTCATCATTTATTTCAATATCATGTATCGAAAAATTACCGGCATTAAAGATTAGTTCCCATGTATTAGCCATATCAGTTGTCCTGTACAATCCTCCTTTCGAATTATTATCACCTGTTCCAATAAATAAATCGGATGAATTACCTATTGATATACAACGTATTCTACCCGTGTCAGGAAAATACAATTGCTCCCAGAAATCTTGGGAATAAACATGGTTTATAATAAATAGAAGTAGTATCGTAATCAGATAATATTGTTTTTTCATATTTTTTAGTTTATTATTCCTGCTTTTATTGAACTTGTTTAAAGTCTAATAAAACAGGTGTAATATAAAATATTGGAAACCAGAAAAGTGAATGTCTTTTTTTATAAACCCACCCCTACGCCCCTCCAAGGAGGGGAACAAATGGAATTCATTTTCTGGTTTCCAATATTTTATATTCATTTTCATCATGTTAACTTTAAACAACTTCATTGTGTAAATGTACAATTTATTTGTCAGTAGTCTCATTGTTTAAAGGTGTTTTTTCCTTGCTGCCAACTATGATAAATATTTAAAGCTCATTCTGCATTGCAATCAATAAATAGTTGTAAAACAGCTATTAACTATACCTCCAGTTTAAGTCCGTCATATGCCGGCCTGATAAATGACGGCAACTCTTTTTTTATCTCGTGATGAAACCCCATCAGGTGGCTGATGTGGGTCAGATAGGCCTTTTCGGGTCGTAAAAATTCGAGCACCCGTACCGCCTCTTCCAGATTGTAATGCGATACATGTTTTCTTTTTCTGAGGGCATTTACGACAACAATTTCAGACCCGATCATCTTTTGCAGCGTAGATGCAGGAATGTAGTTGGTATCGGTGATATAGGAAAAATCGCCGATTCTGAAACCCAATACCTCCATTTTCATGTGCAAAGCAGGCAGAGGAATAATTTCAACATCCTTAACTTTAAAAGGTTTGTATCCGATGGTATGCATGGCAAATTCGGGAACTCCCGGATAGCGCTCTTCGGCAAAGGCATAAGCAAATTCGTTTTGAATGGCCTGCTGGTCGCGTGGCAGCGCATAAATATCCATGGCTTTTTTGTAGAGATAATTGAAAGAGCGAACATCGTCGAGTCCGGCAATATGATCCTTGTGGCAATGGGTTATCAG
>JALVZH010000135.1:0-28754 GCA_027022105.1 Bacteroidales bacterium
AATATAAAACGGCAAAATGATATTGAATGAGGCAGGTAAAATGGTTAATGACGAATGGTTAAAATTACCCGAACGGTTTCCAAATATTCGATTACACGAATATATCGTAATGACAAACCATTTTCACGCCATATTGGAAATAATTCCGGACGACGCCGTAGGGGCGACTCTCGTGGTCGCACCGGAAAACGGCGGCGGATTGGGTATGGGGCAACCACGAGGGGTTGCCCCAACGAAGAACCCACCGGAAAACCCAACGAAGAACCCAACGGAAACCCCAACGAAGAACCCAACGGAAAACCCAACGAAGAACCCATCGGAAAATATTCAAAAAAGGAAAACGTTAGGCGATATAATGGGGGCATTCCAATCCATTACAACCGTAAAATATATTCAAGGGGTTAAAACAAAGGAATGGAAACGGTTTGATAGAAGATTATGGCAGCGGAATTATTGGGAACACATAATCCGTAATGAAAAAGCGTATAATAAGATTACCAAGTATATAAAAAACAACCCGAAAAACCGGGGAAATGACAAATTAAATTTTCCCTCCAAACCAACTCCACGCTAACATCATCCTCTTACCTCCGCAATCCACTTTCGTGCATTAACAAAAGCTTCCAACCAGGGGGTAACCTCATCCGTTTTCCTCTCTTCGGGGTAGTATGGCCATTGCCAGGGCAGGAAAGCCCGTTCCAGGTGCGGCATCATGGCGAGATGGCGCCCGTCGTTGGAACAAATGGCCGCCGCATTAAAGTCGGAACCGTTGGGATTGCCCGGGTACTCTTCGTAGCCGTAAACTATGGGGATATTGTATTTATCGGAAAAATAGGGAAAGCTGAATTTTCCTTCGCCATGTGCCACCCAGGCTCCCAGCCTTGTACCCGAAAGGCTTTGGAGCATTACCGAGTTGTTGTCGCAAATATCCAGATTTACAAAACCCGACTCGAATTTTCCCGAATCGTTGTGCAGCATTTTAGGTTTTTCGGGGTGTTCGGGATAGACAAGCCCAAGTTCCACCATCAACTGGCAACCGTTGCAAACACCGAGGCTGAGGGTGTCCTCCCTTTTGTAAAAATTGTCCAGTGCGGCTTTGGCTTTGGCATTGTACAAAAAGGCGCCCGCCCAACCTTTGGCAGAACCCAATACGTCGGAATTGGAAAAACCGCCGGTAAAGACAATAAAACTGACGTCGTGCAGGTCTTCACGTCCCGAAATAAGGTCGGTCATGTGGATGTCTTTTACATCAAATCCTGCAAGATAAAGGGCGTAAGCCATCTCCCTGTCGCCGTTGATTCCTTTTTCGCGAATGATGGCGGCTTTAATGCCTGATTTTTTTGTACGGTGAAGGTCAATACCGAGGTCTTTGGCCTTGCCGGTAAAATGTCTGCCGAAATCGAATTTTAAATCCTGTCGTTTGTAATTTTTAAACCGTGTATGAGCGAGGTTATTGGCCGTTTGTCTGCTGTCGAGCAAATATGATGTTTCGAACCAGATATCGCGGTAGCGGGAAAGGTCGAAACAGTATCGGGTTTCACCTTTTTTAAGGGTAAGCGAACAGTCGTTTACCACCTTTCCTATATCGTAGTAATCAATTCCGTTTCCGGTTAACCGTTCTCCAATCTCTTTTGCATTTTCCACCTGAATGACAACTCCCGGATTTTCGCTGAAAAGCAGTTTGATGATATCCTCTTCGGGAATTGCATCGAGTGTGATTTCCATTCCGTAATCGCAATTGGGAAAATTCATCTCAAGCAGTGTGGTTATCAATCCCCCTGAGGAAATATCGTGCCCTGCCAGTATTTTCCCTTCGTTTATGAGCTGCTGTATGGTATTAAATGCTTTGGCAAAGTATTTTGCATCGACAACATCCGGTGCCTCTTTCCCGATTTTGTTCAGTGTTTGTCCAAAACTGCTACCTCCAAGCTGACGGGGGCTGCGGGAAAAATCAATGTAAATTAAGGATGTATTTTCAACTGTCTTGATGTTGGCGTGAACAGCTTTTTTAATATCGCTCACTTCCCCTGCCGCCGAAATGATTACCGTTCCCGGGGCATAAACCGTTGTACCGCCGGGATACTTTTGCGTCATTGATAAAGAATCCTTTCCCGTGGGAATATTGATTCCCAGCTCGATAGCAAAATCGCTCAGTGCTTTTACGGCCTGATACAATCTTGAATTTTCACCTTCGTTTTTTGCAGGCCACATCCAGTTTGCACTCAACGAGATTCCTTTTAATCCACCCTCAATGGGGGACCATATAATGTTGGTGAGTGCCTCGGCAACAGAGAGCCGCGAACCTTTTGCAGGATCAATAAGGCCTGCGGCGGGTGCATGACCTATGGCTGTTGCAATCCCTTTTATGCCGTCGTAATCAAGTGCCGAAATACCGAGGTTGTTCAATGGAAGTTGCAATACACCGGTGCACTGCTGCATGGCAACCCGGCCGGTAACCGAGCGGTCAACCTTGTTGGTGAGCCAGTCTTTACAGGCCACCCCTTCCAGTTGCAATACATTTATCAGGTACTGCTCAAATTTTGTTGTATCGTATGTTATTTTCGAAAATTGAGGCTCTTGCGTGCTGTCTTTCAAAATTGTTTTCGGCGGTTTACCGAAAAGCACTTCCAATTGCAGGTCAACCGGACATGCACCCTCCTCGTCTTCAATAACTAAACGGTGATTACTTTGCACTGTTCCCACTTTATAAATTGGTGAGCGTTCGCGCCGGGCTATCTTCTCTATTCGCGGCAGTGCATCCTCTTTTACAACCATCCCCATTCGTTCCTGCGATTCATTGCCGAGTATCTCCCTGACGGAAAGGGTGGGGTCGCCCACGGGCAATTTTCCCACTTCTATGACGGCTCCCGTATCTTCCACAAGTTCCGACAAGCTGTTCAGGTGGCCTCCTGCACCATGGTCGTGAATGGAAACAATGGGATTGTCTTCCGACTCCACCAGTGCACGGATGGTATTGGCTACCCGCTTTTGCATTTCCGGATTGGCACGCTGTACGGCGTTGAGCTCTATATTCTGGCCGTATTCACCTGTTGCAACCGACGATACGGCGCCGCCGCCCATTCCAATCCGGTAGTTGTCGCCACCCAGCACCACAATCACGTCACCCTCTTCCGGTACATCTTTTAAGCCGTCACGCTCGTTGGCAAAACCGATACCTCCCGCAAGCATAATTACCTTGTCGTAAGCGTAAGTTTTTCCGTTTTCCTCATGTTCAAAGGTGTAAAGACTTCCGTTAATCAGCGGTTGCCCGAATTTGTTTCCGAAATCGGAAGCGCCGTTGGAAGCTTTTATGAGGATGTCGGCAGGATTGTGGTACAACCATTTGCGGGGTGCAATATTGTTTTCGTAATCACGAACATCGGTGAGGCGCGGGTAGGAGGTCATATACACGGCCGTGCCCGCGAGGGGGAGACTGCCTTTTCCTCCGGCCATACGGTCGCGAATCTCTCCTCCGCTGCCGGTTGCAGCACCGTTAAAGGGCTCTACGGTGGTGGGGAAGTTGTGGGTTTCGGCTTTTAGTGACAAAAGGCTCTTTATTTTCCTTACCTCAAAAAAACCTGCCGTTTCCTGATCCGGCGGGGCAAACTGCTTGATTTCCGGCCCCATTACAAAGGCGACATTGTCTTTGTAAGCCGAAACAATTTTATTGGGATTTACTTTGGATGTTTTTTTTATCAAAGCAAAAAGACTTTCAGGCATCTCTTTGCCGTCGATAATGAACTTTCCGTTGAATATCTTGTGCCGGCAATGTTCGGAATTAATTTGAGCAAAGCCGTAAATTTCGGAATCGGTAAGCTTTCTGTTTATTTTTCTGCTGATTTCTTCGAGATAGGCAACCTCATCATCGCTCATGGCTAGGCCATCTTCAATGTTATAAGCGGCTATATCATCAATATAACGTACCGGCTCGGGAACAATGTCGATACGGAACGTGTTTTCGTCCAAATCGTTATAAAGCTGTTCCAGCATCGGATCGAATTCCGGTTCGGGTTCTGTAACACGACGAAATTTTTCAATGCGTTCAATACCCTGAATACCCATATTACGGGTTATTTCCACGGCATTGGTACTCCACGGGGTTATCATCTCTTTTCGCGGCCCGATAAAAGTTCCTTCTATCTTTTGTTGCGGGCAAAGTTTGGCTTTGGCAAACAGCCAGGATAATTTTTTATGATCGTGAACAGAAAGTTGTTGTTCGCAGGCAACAAGGTAATACTCCTTGTTTTCAATAGTGTAAAAACAGACCATACCGCAAAACTTTTTTAGAGGTTACGGGTGGCAAAGATAGGAAAGGTTACAGCAGAAATGTAAGTTTGTTGGTAATTCGGAATAAATATTCATAAGGCCGGCAACCGTCCTCCGGCTCTGTCAATGGTATTTCTTGTATTTTTGAGGTCAAAGTTATTAAATGAAGTTGTTTAAAATTAATGTGATGACAATGAGTATAAAATATTGAAAACCAGAAAAGTGAATATCTTTTTTTAATAAACCCACCCCTACACCTCCCGACGTAAAGTCGGGACAAGCTCTCCAAGGAGGGGAATAATGGAATTCATTTTCTGGTTTTTAATATTTTATAATTCATCTAATGTTGAGACTTAAAATAAGTTTAATAAACAAGATGGGAATAGCAAAAAGTCATAAAGAAAAAGATTTGCTTGTTTGGGCGGTTATTACGGCATTGCTGTTTGTTTACCTGCTTTTTCGGTCGGTTTTTGTACCCTTTACCCACGACGAAGCGGCCACTTTTTTTCATTACGTACATCTCGAACGCTTTTTTACGCCTGTTACCCGTGAAGCGGCAAACAACCACTACCTGAACACATTGCTCACTTACCTTAGTTATAAGATTTTCGGAAGCGATACCTGGGCGTTGCGCCTGCCCAATACCATCTTTTCGTTGTTATTCTTTTATTATTGGTTCCGGACTTCAAGGTTGATGTCAAATCGTTTTTTGCAATGGGGAATGTTTCTTGTGGTCTCTCTAAGTATCTGGTTTATCGACTTTTTTGCTTTGTCGCGGGGATACGGTCTGTCGGTTGTTTTCTTTACCGGTGCTGTTTATCATACCATTTTATTCCTCAGAAAAAGAAGCGGGAACCATTTGATGTATTCCGTTCTGTTTGTGATGCTCTCGTTGTCGGCCAACCTGAGTATGACCTTACCGGTAGTGGCTTTGCTGTTGCTTCATGTGTATGGATTTATCAGACAGGGTTCTTTTCATCATCCGAAACGGTACTTTTCTCTTTTTTCAGAGATTGCATTCGTTAGTGCGGCTGTTTATCTGCTGTTGAGGTATAGAGAGGCGGGGGCTTTGTATTTCGGCACACCGGACGGAGGATTGGTCAATGCAGTTAATACATGGATACAACTTTTTACAGGAAGCAGCACGATATTTAAGCTTATTGTGGCCGGCGTTTGTGTTGTTTTTATTTTGTTAACGGCTCTTTACCGTTTGGTCAAAGATTCCGGAAAATATTTTGCTTCGGCGGGTTTTGTTTTCGATTTTTTGTTTTTTGCAACCCTTTTCGGTGCCATTCTCGAACATCTGATTTTCGGGGTTTATTATCCTGAGGGAAGAACCGGGTTGTATTTTCTGCCGCTGTTTGCCGGAAGCCTCTTTTTTGCAGCGGAAAATATTCCGTTTCAATGGAAATATCTTTTCCTGCTGCCTCTTTTTTATCTGCCTTTTCATTTCTTTTTACACTTGAATTTAGGTTATGCAAATGCTTATAAGGATGAGGTAATTCCGTATCGGTTTTATCAAAAAGTTGCTTCGGATACAACCGCCGGGCTTCCAACAATCGGCGGATATCATATGGGTGTAACCACCTGGGCCTATATAAATTATAAACACGGTGGACGATGCAATCAGATTGATTGGACAAATTTTCCGGAAAAACAGCAGGATTATCAGCTTTTTGATGTAACACGGTATCCCGGAATCACTAAATTGTACGATACGGTCGATTTTGAACCCGTTTCAAACCTTGTGTTGTTAAAAAGAAAATATCCTGTGGGAAAAAGGCTTTATGAAAAAATCAGCATAAAACAATCGGAACGTTTTACCGGAAAAACATTTTATAACCTGAAAGTTGCAAAAAAGGAAATTGAAGGCCGGAGTTTTCTGATTGACCTTAATTTCCGCATAGCTTCCGAAAAGAGGGTGCTGAACATGTGGATTGTGGTACAGGCGGTGGATAAAAACGGAAAGAGTCTGATATACAAATATATCCCCATCGACTGGCTGCGTGATTTTAAGACCGGAAGGGTTGAGAATATTCATCAAAGTATTATGACGGGGATGATTCCTCAGGGTGTAAAATCGTTAAAGATATATTTGTGGAATCTTGACGGGCAGCCGTACAGAATTGACGGTGGAACACTATTAATGTATGAAACGGAAAAGATATAAGAAATGAAACCGGCAAAAAATTACCGGCGTTTTTTGGGGCCTGTTACCCTTGTTTTAATCTTTGTTTTGCTTATTGTAAAACTCTTTATTACAGGTTGCCGCCTCTGGTTGTGCGGGCTGTTCGTGGCAATTATTGTTGCCTATTCCGTTTTAACCGACTTTTGGGTCGGCACGAAAGACCAGTAGCGGAATATCGGTTACAAAAAGGAATTTTTTTGTAAAACTGGGTTTAAACAGCCTGTCGAACAGCGAACGTGTGTGGGTGGTCATGGCCAGCAGGTCCATATTTCTTTCCTGAATAAAATCTTCAAGTCCGAGGCGTACGTCAACGGTTTCCAGCAATCCGCATTCAAGATTGTAAATTTGCAGGTTTTCATTCACAAATTTGCGTACCTGATGCATAAGTTCTTCGTGCTCTTCGGTGATTTCCTCGTCCACATGGACACAGTATATTTTCGAGCCGAACGGTTTTACAAATGAAGCAAGTTTGCTCAATGCCCAATAGTCGGCCTGACGGAAGTCGGTGGCGTAAAGCACCTTTTTGGGGGTGGATAACATTTTGGCATCGTAACCTTTGGGGACGGCAAGCACCGGAATGGCGGCTTTTTCGATAATTTTTGCCGTAACACTGCCAAAGGAGCGGATTCCTTCAATCTCTTTACCGCGGGTACCCATAACCAGTAAGCCCGGTTTGTATTCATCGCAATAATTGAGTATTTCGTCGAAAGCAGTACCTCTTACAAAATCGTATTTTATAATAACGCCTTTCAGGTTTTCCTCTTTTTGAACCTTTTTCAGTTTGTCTGCAAATTCTTCAAGATTCTGTTTTACACTTTGTTCAACATCTTTGTTAATGGCGTCAAATTCAACTGAGTAGGCAAACGATTCCAGCGGTGCATAAGCGGTTTGCGAAGGGTCGAAAAACACGTTCAACAGCATAATGTCGGCTTTTAATCTGGAAGCAATGCGTAATGCATAAATTGCGGCATTCTCGCTGTGTTCGGTAAAATCGAACGGCACCAAAATCCGGCGAATGCTTTTCATGTACTTTGCCGCTTTTTCTTTGCCTTTGCCGTAAGCGTTTTTGAAGTCTTCAAATACCTTTTTGGCTTCCTCAAAATCATCTTTTTGAATGATAACATTGACTCCTCCGGCAGCTTCTTTAATACGGTTGATGTTGGTCATAAAACTTTTTATCCCCTTTTGCTCCAACAGGGCACTTAAAAGCTGTGCACGCATGTAGGTTAAAGTGGCCAGAGTGATGAGTTTATCTTTTTTCATGATGTACCGATTTTTTACTGTGTAAATATAATAAAAAATTTGTCACAACACAAGAAATGATGTTTGTATTATGATAAGGTTACCGGATAAAACACGGAATTAATGCTAATTACCTTTTTTTATATACCGGTTTCATACAATTTGAGTGGGGTCAAAAACGATTTCGGGAAGAATTTTCAGAAGCATTTTGTGAACCGTATTTTCTATATCGGGATCTGAATTGTCAACTCTTAAAAACGGGTTTTCGGGAATCTCAAAAGGCGCAGAAATGCCTGTAAAATTCTTTATTTCGCCGGCTCTGGCTTTTTTGTAAAGGCCTTTTTGATCTCTTTGTTCGCAAATTTCCAGAGGAGTATCTACAAATATTTCCAAAAAGTCGTCTTCTCCGATAATCTCCTTTGCCATTTTTCTCATTTGGTTGGTAGGACTGATAAAGGAGCACAACAGGATAATACCGCAATTCATAAATAATTTTGAAACTTCCGCAATACGTCTGATGTTTTCGGTTCTGTCTTTATTAGTGAATCGCAGGTTTTTATTTATTCCCGAACGGACATTGTCGCCGTCGAGTATTTGACAGAAATAGTTTAGTTCAAACAGTTTTTTTTCGAGCATGCTTGCAAGTGTTGTTTTTCCCGATGCGGATAGTCCCGTAAACCAAATGACCTTTGCGCGTTGTTTTAAATATATCTCTTTGTCCCTGCGGTTCTTTATTTTATCGAAAACAGTGTGGATATTGTTGTTCATGATGTTGTTATTTGTTTTCAGTATTAAACTTCGAATAATAATTTTATTTCCGTTTAACTATAAACCATGGATTTAATAAATTCTCTTTATTGTATCTCAATTCTTTATTTTCATCCGTTGCCTGTACAATCCTTCCGCCGGCAGCAAGAACCACGGCATGTCCTGCCGCAGTATCCCATTCGCTGGTGGGTGCAAATCTGGGATAGATGTCTGCGGCTCCCTCGGCAACCATACAAATTTTTAGTGAACTTCCCTTTGTGACAATTTTCACGTTTTTGTGTTCCGATTTTATTTCCTCAATAAATGCTTTCGTTTCATCATTGAGATGTGATCGACTGGCAACAATACCATAATAATCTTTATCTGAATATTGTTTTGCCGGTAGTTTGGTTTCTTCCGTTAATGCCGAAATAACATCAACACCGGATGCGTTTTCCACACGAAAAGCTCCGGTACCTTTTTCTCCGATGAACATAATATCGGGAACCGGGGCATAAACCACTCCCATTACGGGAGTGCCGTTTTCTATTAATGCAATGTTTACGGTAAATTCACCGTTTCTTTTAATAAATTCTTTGGTGCCGTCCAACGGATCGGCAATCCAAAGTTTTTCCCGGTTTTTCCTTTCTGAAAACGGGATGTTTCTTCCTTCTTCGCTAAGTACGGGAATGCCTGTTTTTTTCAGGTATGTGAGAATTACTTTATGCGCGTTTTTATCAGCTTGGGTAAGCGGCGATTCATTACTTTTGTATTCAATGTTAAAGTCGTTGGTATGATAAATTCTCAATATTTCTTTGCCTGCATCTAAGGAGGCGTTTGCTATTGTTGTTAAAAAATCCAATATTATTGATTTAAAGTTTGATACAAAATTATCCGGTCGTTATTCCGTTAATCTCTTTTGAGCATATTCATGACATTTTTTCCAGTCTTCCGTGTAATATTTCTTAACCTTGTCCAATTCCTCTTTCGGGATGAGCGGGATGCCTTTTGTTGCTTTGGGTTCCGGTAAATAACGTGCAGCATAAAGAATAGAATACCGCAATCCTTCGCGAGGTAATTTCCCGAGAAAATGCAAAACGGGATTTTTAAACATTCGGTGTTTGCTGAGGTTGATATATTTCCCGGCCTGCATCATATATTTCAGTTGTTTTTCGGAATAAGATGTATGCTTTCTGCCCAGGTTTATAGAATCGGGGTTATAGGTAATCTGTAGGCAATTAGCAAGCGAATCGATAAAAGCTTCCGGATTTTCCCTCATATCTTCATAAAAAAGAACAATGGGTTTTTGGGTAAAATAGTGCTCAAGCAATTTTATCTGGGAAAAATAATCAAGGTCTTTTTTCTTGAAATAACCTTCGTCGTTTTCCAGATCGAAAAATGCCTTAAATTCGCCACGAAAACCATTTTTTACAAAGCGGCGATACTGCGAGGCAATGTAAGAATCGTGACGGCGAAACACAATGATGGGAGTGGTGTCGGGGAAATCGGATGAAAACCATTTTATCTCCTGTTCCAGTTGCTGGTCAAATTCGCGTGACAGCAGGTACTTTTTGTGATGGGTTTTATTAATAATCTCCTTTGAGCGTCTGTACCGGGTTCGTTGTATGTAAAAAATACCTTTGAATTTTGGGAAAACCCTGTATTGTAAGTATGTCGTGCCGGTTTTTCCTGTCCCCACATGGAAAAATATCTCTTTTTGTTCTTCTTTCATATACAGTCTTTTCAGGAGGTCAAAAATAACCTTTTTCTCAATGTGTCGGGTTAATTCCTGTTTTGATGTGTTGGGAAATGAATTTTTACCCTGTAAAGGATGAAGCCGGAGTTTCTTGAATTATTTAATTTACTTTTGCAAACTCAAATTGTTAGAAATGAAAGAGAAGAGTCAACAAGGGAAACATTATAAAAAACAGGGAAAAAAGTTTACAAAGGGCGGTAAAAAAGCTGAGGATAAAACTTCCGGACTAATTCGTTTGAATAAATACCTTGCCGATGCAGGTATCTGCTCGCGGCGCGAAGCCGATGTTTTAATAGCAAGCGGTGCCGTAAAAGTAAACGGCAAAGTGGTTACGCAATTGGGAACCAAAGTTTCGCTTTCCGACAAAGTACAATACGGCGGACAAACCTTAAAGCGTGAGAAACTCCGTTATTTGTTGCTCAACAAACCCAAGGGTTTTATTACCACTTCCGACGATCCGCAAAACAGAAAAACGGTAATGAGTCTTGTGGAGAAAGCCTGCGAAGAACGCATTTATCCTGTTGGCCGGCTCGACAGAAACACTACCGGACTGCTGCTTTTTACCAACGACGGCGATTTGGCAAAAAAACTGACCCACCCTTCGCACAATGTAAAAAAGATATACCATGTTGTACTCGATAAAAATCTGACTAAAAAAGATATGCTTTCCATTGCACAAGGATTGCAACTGGAAGACGGGTTTATCAGGGCCGATACCATTGCCAATGTTGGCGACGGAAAGGATAAAAAGGAGGTGGGAATAGAACTGCATTCGGGTAAAAACCACATAGTAAGAAGAATATTCGAACACCTTGGTTATAAAGTGGTAAAACTCGACAGGGTCTTTTTCGCAGGCCTGACCAAGAAAGACCTTCCCAGGGGAAAATGGCGGTTTCTCACCCCAAAAGAGGTGGGGTTGTTGAAGCGGATTTAATCTTGCGGTATTTGCCTATCTTTCAAAACGTTCAAAGATTTTATCTCTTGCCGTTTTATCCAGTAACCGTACCATATTTGTATTTCCTTTTACTCCTGCATGAGAACTCATGGTAACGATATAGTTATCGTTGTTTTTATTCCCCGTTTGCTGCAGAAATTGATAAATCATATGGTGCTCACTTTCGTTTAATTCCACCCTGAAAACACGTTCCACACCCCATACAAGGGCCAGTTGACGGCTTATTTTATCGCTGTATGCAACCGCATATACGGGTTTCCGTGGACGGAATTTTGACACCTGCCGCACCGTATATCCCGAAGTGGTAAAAGAAACAATGGCTTTGCAATGAACAGAACGCGCAATCTCTGCGGCAGCATGGGCAAAACTTTCCGCCTTCAATGGTTTTATATCTTTTATATCAGGCAAATGGCGCTGGGCATCCGTCAGGGTTTTTACCATTACTTCAACGGCCTCAACCGGGAAGGAACCCACGGCAGTTTCGTCCGAAAGCATTACGGCGTCGGTTCCGTCATAAACGGCATTGGCAATGTCTGATATTTCTGCCCGGGTAGGTGAAGATGAGTGCAGCATGGAAGTAAGCATCTGTGTTGCGGTAATTACAGGTATGGCTTTTTCATTGGCCTTACCGATGATGGTTTTCTGGATTCCGGGAACAGAAAAAATGCCGGCTTCCACACCCAAATCGCCGCGTGCCACCATAATACCGTCGCTCACATCTATAATTTCATCAATGTTTTTTAGTGCAGCCTTTCTTTCAATTTTAGCTATGACCCATACGTCTGAACCTTTTTTCTCTAAAATTTTCCGGGCTTCCAGAATATCACCGGCATTTTCCACAAAAGAAAAAGCCACAAGGTCAATGCCTGTTTCAGCAGCAAATTTCAAATCCGCTTTGTCTTTGTCTGTAAGTGCCGACATTTTAATCCCTGATTTCGGGATATTTACTCCTTTGCCTTCACGGAGCTGCCCTCTTGTTAAAACTCTTAGAACCAAGTTGTCTTCTCTTTTTTCTTCAACTCTGGTTTTTACGGTTCCGTCAGCAAAATAAACTTCGTCGCCCACTGTCAGTTGGTCGATTATATGTGGATAGGTAATTGAAAAGGAATCGTTTTCCGCCGATTTCGACATCACAAGTATGTCGCCTTTTGCAACATCACGGCTTTGAGTCATACCCTTTATTCTGATCTTGGGCCCGCAAATATCCTGCATTATTGCCACCTCTTTTTTTAAGTCGGAAGCACATTGCCTGATCAGGTTAAATGTTTCGTAATGAGTTTTATGGGTTCCGTATGAAAAATTCAGTCTAAAGACATTAACACCCGACTTTATCAGTTTTGTTATCATTTGCCTGTTGTTGCTTACAGGGCCTACAGTAGCTACAATTTTGACTTTTCTTGCCATAATTACTTTTTTTCAAAATAAAGAATTAATTTTATACCACAGAAATATTTATTAATTTAGCAACCGTCATTTTTAGCAATAATAAATATTTAAATATATTCATATGAAAAAATTTGCCTTTCTTTTTGTAATAGTCATCTCGTTTTCAACCCTTCTCGCTCAGGTTAAAAAAGGAGTGCTGCCCATCGATCCTGAAACAAAAAAGATAAAATTTCAGGAGGTGGTTCATGAAAAGGGTACCAAGCAACAATTGTTTAACCGTTGTGTTTATTGGTTGTATAAGTTTTACAAAGACCCTGACAGGGTTACTTCGGTGCGCGACCCCAATACAGGGAAAATTGTAGGTCAGCACCGTTTCAGGGTATATGATTACACCAAAGACAGCATTAAAAAAATTGCGGGAACAATAGATTATACCTTTACCATCGAGTTTAAAGACGGACGGTACCGCTACACCATTAACAAACTGCTGCTGAAAACGGCATCGAAATATCCCATTGAGAATTGGTTGGATAAAAGTTTTCCCAACTATAATCCACGCTGGGAGTCCTATTTGCAGCAGATTGCCGATTTTGTAAAAAGCTGGAGCGATGACCTGAAAGAACACATGAAACCGGAACCTCCCAGGAAAACGGATGATGATTGGTAACGGTACTGCTATTTAGTGAAGTTTATTAACACAAAACCATAATTACTATGAAAAAGTACATTTTTATTTTCGCCGTTTTGTTTTACACGCTTCAAAGTTACGCCCAAATCTTCTCGGGATTTGTGGGGGAACACGATTATGTTTTCCGTTACGAACCCGATACAACCATTCCGGTACCGCCGGCTAACGATACCGTAAAATATGTGCTGGACATTAATAACGACGGCGTTAACGACTTCGTAATATCCACTCTGTACCGTGAAGGATATCAGTGGTATCAGGAAAAAAGAGTGATTGTTGAAGGGCTCAACGGCAATCAGGCAGCCTATTCCGAAACAGACTCGTGCATGACCGATGACCAGATACCGGTATTTGTAAAAATCAATTATCCGGCTCTTGAATTGCCAATGGGTTTGCTGATAAATGGTGATTTGAACTGGACCGATTCGGTAGTGAGTCTCAGCTATCTTGATTTCAACGCTACCTGGCCGACCTACCTGGGATATTATTGTGAACGGGAAAGTTCGCTAAAATTTAACAACGGTTTTATTGCCGTACGTGTTTTCAAGTCGGATACCGTACTTTACGGCTGGATTGAGATGAGCGATGTGGATTATAACACCTGCAAAATTCATGCTTACGCCTGCAACAGACTTCTGACCGGAATTCATTATCCGGAAAACGACCCCGGTGTTGTTGTCTATCCCGTTCCGTCAAGCGGAAATATTACAATAAAAGGAAATGGCATAAAAAAAGTTGATGTTTATACGGTTGCCGGACGCCTTGTTTACTCCCCTCTGATAAAAGATAAAAACACCGCTAATGCTGACCTTTCTTTTCTTTCCCCGGGGATTTATTTCATGCACATCGAAACGGTAACGGGCAAAAGGGTGATTAAGAAGATTGTGATTGAAAGGTAATAAAGGGGAAAGGGCTTGTTTTGCAGGGAATTTTGTTCTGTTTAAAACTCTGCCCTCTTTATTTTTCATTCTCTTCCAATACCCTCCAGACCAGCTCCTGCTGGTAGCCTTTTTGAACCGCGTATCGCACCAGTTTTATTTTGCGTTCAAAATCGGTTTCGGCTTTCACGGTTTTTGAAGAAAGCAAACCTTTCAGCGTATTAATATACTCTTCTTCGTCAATGGCGGCAAGTCCTATTTGGATATAGAGTTCCGGGATATTTTTTCTGCTCAGTCCGTAAAAGATTTTGTTGCGTCCCCATTTGTTGTTTCTGAATTTCCCGACCGCATAAGCACGTGCAAAACGCTCTTCATCAATATAGCCCTCTTTTTTCAGCTTTTTAATAATCTCCAGAACCGCCTCTTCGTTCAGTTTCCAGCTTTCCAGCTTCTTTTTTACATCATCAATGCACCGTTCCTGGTATGCACAATAATTGCGGGCTTTTTCCAAAAAAATATCAGCGTATGCGGTCATAATTCATTACCATTTTAGTCCGTACCAAATTACGGAATTTTAAATGCAGCCTGAACAGGTGCAACAATAAGATATTAACCGGAAATTAACAACAGTGGTTACACTGCCGTAAACAGGGCAATACTGTAAGAAAAACGGGCGCTCTCGGGCACCATTAATAAAATTTTGTCGCCGGCTTTCAGTTTGCCGGAGTTAAAAAGTTCTTCGAGCATCAAAAAGGGTGAGGCGGCACCCACATTGCCAACCCGGGTAAGATTTGTAAATACCTTTTCTTCGGGAATTTTAAATCCTCTGTTCTCAAACTCGTCGATAATGGGTTTGTAAAAAAACATGGAAGAAAGGTGGGGCAGAAGGTAACTGATGGTATCCGGTTCAATGTTGTATTTTTTAAACAACTCAACGGTAAAATCAACACCGAGACGTACAATGTTGTTTTGCAATAGTTTAACGTTTTGCCTTAGTGAAAATACCGATTTTTCAAGTTGTACTTCACCCGGAAATTCGCGCCAGCCGGTAAGATTGCCGTTTTCGTCCGTATCGCAACCCGCATACATACATGCTTTCAGTTGGTTGGCATAAGAGCGCACCTCTATCCATTCTATTTTTAATGACAAACCGTTTGCCGAAGGTTTGTTTTTAACAAGCATTGCGGCGGCACCGTCGGAAAGCATCCAGCGCAGAAAATCTTTCTCAAAAGCAATATAAGGATTATTTTCCAGCTCTTTCCGTTTATCAATTTCCGATTTGAAATTGCGGGCGTGCATCCATGATGACAATTTTTCGGAAGCTGTTGCAACCGAGTTGGTTACCAATCCCGACAAAATGGCCATCCACGAATATTTTAGCGAAAGCATCCCCGCATTGCAGGTACCGTGCGAAGCCATCACCTCCATGGGTTTGTTTCCCAACACTCCGTGAACCTGCAGGGCATGCGAAGGCTGAATAACATCGGGCGAAGAGGTGCCTGCCGTCAGCAGTTCAATGTCTTTTAACCCAAACTCCTCATCCGTTAATTTTTTTATCGCTTCTGCCGCAAGTTCCGAATTGCTGTGGGTGGAATTTCCGTTTTTGTCCAGGGCATAGTACCGCAGTTTTATGCGGTTACTTCTCAATACCAATGATTTCGACTTTGATTCCTTTTCATTAATTAATCCGAGGTATTGTTCCATTTCATGGTTTTCCACCGGTTGATTAGGCAGAAACTTCTCAATTTTTGTAATGTATGCTTCGTTCATCAATTTCCTTTTTCTTCTAAGGTTACGCCTTCAAAATAACGCAGCTTTTTATTAAACGCTTTCTTCCTAAAGGGGTACAAAATGTAAAAAACCAGCGATACCAGCGGCGAAACAAACAAAATTGCAAAAAACAGATAATATTTAAAAAGTTTAAGCCTTCCGTATCGCCGCCGGTCGCCCGGTCCTCCCTTTTTCAAAATAAAGGCGGCAAATTTATGAAATATCTTTTTTGCCGTAAGCTCCGTTTGAACCACGTCGGGTTTAAATTCAACGGCATTGAGTTTCAGAAGTTTTTGCTGCAATCCGGCAAAGTCGTTTTTCAATAGCGCATCGCGGATAACGGGCCCGAAACGCACGGCTTCGTCAATATCTTTGTCCGATATGCCGGGTTTGGGAAAAATACCGAGAAACCGCTCCTTTTTGGCCGTAAGCATCCAATAAATAATGGTAACTACGCTGATGATATTCTGGTGCCGGTCGTGCAGCACGATGTTGCCTGCAAGTCTTCCGCCGGCATCTTTTATCATTTTTTTAACGTCTTCCTGCGCATTAACCCACATGTTGCGTGCGCCTATAACGGTAATAACCGGTTTCCCGTTGAGGATACTTTTCGCATCATCCGATTTCAGAAAAGTAGTAAGCGGAATGGGTGGCGATAAAAACCAGATAGGGTATTCCAGCACAATCAGGTCGTAATCCTCGTTTTTGTCTGTTTGCAGGGGTTTTATTTTGCCGGGGATAAGTTTGACGCATTCGGGCATGGCATCCCAAAATGAGATGTCGCGCCAGGGGAATTGATACGGCGGAACGGGCTCTATTGCCTTGAAATCGATGCGGATATCAGGGTGGATGCTCAAATCCTGCAACACGTTTTCAACGATTTGCTTTCCCTGCCCCGATTGCGAGTAGTAAATAACCAAAACTTTTTTCATCATCAATACCAATTAACCGGTTTTCTTATCAGCCGCAAATATGGTGATTTATTTGTAAATGAAAAAAGTGTATTAAATGATTAACGAAAAATTATTCTTCTTGTTACTACTGTTTTACTGTTTTGTATTTTTATGAGATAAAAACCTTTAATAAACTTACTTATGTCAAATGTCTCTGAAAATGATACCGGTTTTGTTCTCAATACTAACCTGCCATTCATGTCAATAATCTGAATAGATGTTCCATTCATATTAAAATTTTCAGGTAACTCAATGTTTAACCGGGAACTTACGGGATTAGGATAAACTTTTATTTTGCTGTTTATTTCCGTTTCATTAATATCAACTGTTGTATCTATTAATTTGTATATCCAAACATCACTGCCTCCTTTAAAATCACATAAAACATCTCCTTCGTTATTTTCCGGCGTACTACCTATAATTATCATATCAGATTCCGATAGAATTGCAGCATCAGATAGACCATTATTCCAACCGCTACCAATGCACTGCTGCCAAATAATATCACCTTGGGTATTTAGTTTTACAATCCATTGGTCGTAGAAATCACCTGTTGAATGATTACCCGTAACGTCTCCATCGTGTGAATTTGTCATACTACCAACAAGGTAATTGCCTTCGGGTGTTTTTTTAATAAAATCCTGGTGTTCAAGTTTTGTACCGCCCAAGCAGCGTTGCCATTCAATGGTTCCGATACTGTCTGTTTTAATAACCCAGGTATCAAAATTATCATATTGCCCGGGCAGGCCGTGAAAACCGGACACGTCACCATCGTTGGAATTGGTAAGCCCCAGCAATATATATCCTCCGTCATCGGTTGATTTAATATCTAAAATGTTTTCTGTGTATGAGCCGCCATAACATTGTTGCCACTCTATATTATTAACGGAATCAAGTTTTATTAACCATGCAGTTGCATTAAATAATTCCGAATTGCAGTTAATATCTCCGTCAATATTATCGGTTAAACCTCCCACTATAACACCATTGTCAGATGTAGCTTTGATGGATGCACCAAAATCGCCGTATGTACCACCAAGGTTTTTCTCCCAAACAATATTTCCTTCGGGATTAATTTTTACAAACCAATAGTCGTAAGACCCGTTGTTATGCGTTACATCACCACCAACGCCAAGGGATGCGCCAATTACATAAATATTTCCCTCATTATCCATATCCATATTCGCCGGGAGGTTATTCATGCTGCTGCCCAAACAGCGTTGCCAAAGTAAGTTGCCAACACTATCGGTTTTTACCAACCAGTAATCGGCACCGCCATGGTATCCGCTTACGTCTCCGTCGTTCGACCAGGTTTCACCAAACAGAATAAATCCGCCATCGGGTGCAACCATTATCTCAATGGGAATATCATCATCGCTTCCACCGTAAGATTTTTCCCAAAGTAAATTCCCCAGTTCGTCTGTTTCAAAAAGCCAGAAATCAACACCCCCATGGTTAAGTGAAACATCAAAATCACTTGACCTACTTGTTGATAAACTGATTAGGTGTCCATTTCCAATTGACGCTACACTTACGCCATAATCAGAATCTGTACCCCCATAGCATTGTTGCCAATCGATGTATGCCGCTTGTGAAAAAGCAGCAACCCAAATAGTTAACAAAAGGCCTGTACTTATTAATTTTTTCATTCTTAATTAGTTAAAAACAAGTTATCCGCAACTTGTTTAGCGGATAACTTGTTGGGTTAATGGGTTATTTAATAATTAATTTACCGCTTTTTGACATGCCTGCCGTTTTAAGTATAAAGAGATAAATACCCGGAATAGTTGAACGTGTATCCCAAATAACATGATCTTTAATATTAGTGTTAAAATAAAAATTATAATACCCTCCTTGTTTATAAACCATCTCTAAACACCAAATCAATAATAATTCCCTGCAAAACGGAGACAAGAACGGTGACTACTGTCAGAATCACCACATATTTAACACCGAAGTAAAAGGCCATCAGCGGAAGCCAGTGAAGTTTTATTCCGCGGTTATACAAAAATACGGCAACCAATCCGGGTTTAACACCTTTGTTCATCAAATCTTTCAGCAATGGAAACCACATGTAAATGGCGCCCAACGAGATAATTCCCGCAACAATGGCCAGCAACCAGCCTTTTATCCCCGAATTTTCACCCATGTGTTTTTTGATTATTTCAGGACTTAAAAACAGATTGACCAATACCATCAATACAAAAACAACTGCCAAAAACGGCAATATTTCCAGCGTCAGATGGTATAAATAAGTTAGTGCGGTAATCCCTTTTTCTTTGTCAATCAGGAAAACAATAAGAAATAACAAAATGCTTATGAGCATAAAAACCCGGGGGCCTTTTTTCGGCTTTTTTTCTTTTCTTTTTAAATGTATATTTTGTGTTTTTTTATTCTCCGTTTTCATAAAGAACTTGTATTAAATTAAGTAATGACATAAAAAATGAAATATGAAAACCAGAAAATGAATTCCATTATTCCCCTCCTTGGAGGGGCGTAGGGGTGGGTTTATTAAAAAGATATTCATTTTCTGGTCTTCAATATTTCAGAAAAAAGATAAATAATTAACAGTAAATATGTTTAATACATTCATTAAAATCACCGTTAAAAAAGCAACCACAATGGAAAGAAAAAATGCACTGACATTGCGTATGACGGCAAACTTCTTTCCAAGAAAACTTATTTCGGCAGGCAATTGCACCACTCCCACCGTTACCCAGGCAATCATAAAGGCGGTAACGGTTAACAGGCTGATTCCCTGTTTTAACAGGTCGCCCGAAATGACATAACTTGTAACCGGATTACCGGCCACCACACTTCCCAAAAAAGCGCCGATAAAAGGGTCGAATATTGTTCCTCTGAACAGATAGCGATAGGCGGAAACCGGTACCAATGTATTGAAGAGGCTGATGAGCACAAGTATTCCCGTAAGAATGGGAATCATTCCCCGCATACTTTTTCCGGTGCTTTTTACAGCCTTTTTAAGCTTTTCCATTTCTTAACACTTTTTTTCTACTGGTTCACTTTTATTTAACTCAAGACGCAGCATGTTAAGTGCCGCCAAAGCCGAGCGGCGGATGTTTCTGCCCCTGTGTTCACCAAAATGAAACAGATTCGATTGTACCCCTTCCGGTGATGCCAAAGCAATCCAAACGGTACCCACCGGTTTTTCGGGTGTTCCGCCGTCGGGGCCTGCAATGCCGGAAACAGCCAGTACATAATCGGTGTTCAGTTTGCGCTGTGCACCCCGTGCCATGGCTTCAACCACCTCACGGCTCACTGCACCGTGTTCCGCCAAAACCTCTTCAGGTACATCTAACAGGCTGCTCTTTATCTCATTGGCATACGATACCACCGAACCTTTGTAATACCTTGAACTGCCTGCAACAGAGGTAATAAGGTGTGCAATATAGCCTCCGGTGCAACTTTCGGCAGTGGAAACGGTTTTCCCCGATTTTACCAGCAATTCGCCGGTAACCTCTTCCAACGAAATATCATCGTATCCGTAAATCACTTCGGGAATTATGCTGTGTAGTTTGCGGCAATAATTGTTAACCTCTTCAACAAGCTGTTTTTCATCCTTTCCCGAAGCCGTAAGCCGCAACCGTACAATTCCGGGTTGCGGCAGATAGGCCAGTTTTATGTTTTCGGGCAGGTTGTTTTCCCACTCTTCTATACGTGCCGCCAGCATTGATTCGGGGATACCGGTGGTCATAATGGTCTTGTGGTAAATAAAACCGAGATTGAATTTTTTACGCAACTTTGGCAATACCTGTTCCGTCATCATGGGTTTCATTTCAAAAGGAACTCCCGGCATGGAAACATATACCTTGCCCTCTTTTTCGAACCACATTCCCGGTGCCGTGCCGTTTTTGTTAAACAACGGAATACATTTTTCAGGTATCATTGCCTGCTGCCGGTTGATTTCGTTAACCGGAAATTTCCTCGCTTCAAAAATTGCCTTTACCTGCCGGAAAGCGGGCTCGTGGAACACCATTTTCGAGTTGAAGTATTCGGCCAGCGTCTGTTTGGTAATGTCATCATTAGTAGGACCTAACCCGCCGGAAATCAGAATAATATCAGCACGTTTCGACGCCTCGTCAAGTGCATTCCTTATCTCCTCTTTGTTGTCGGCAATTACAGTAATTCTTACCGTACGGATTCCCGATTTATTCAGCGCTTCGGCCATCCATGAGGCATTGGTGTTTACCACCTGCCCGATGAGCAATTCATCTCCTATATTTATAATTTCTGCTCTCATTGCTATTATTATTACTTTTGCAAATTTATTGATTAAATCGGGGAAAGAAACATGGAACAGTTGAAAAAATCGGAACTTGTACTAAACAGCAACGGCAGTGTATATCACATTAACCTGAAACCGGGTGATGCCGCAACCACTATAATCCTGGTTGGTGACCCGGGCAGGGCAAAAATAATTTCCGGATTTTTTGACGAGATAACCTATCAGGGACACAACCGAGAAATACACACCTATACGGGATATTACAAAGACACACTGCTCACCGTAATGTCAACCGGAATGGGAACGGATAACGTGGAAATTGTTGTGAATGAGCTGGATGCTTTGTTTAATATTGATTTTGAGACCAAAAAACCAAAGGAAGACAAAACATCGTTAAACCTAGTAAGAATAGGAACTTCGGGAGCTCTTCAGGCGGATATTCCGGTTATTGAGTCGTACCTTATTTCGGAAATGGCCCTTGGGCTCGACGGGCTGCTTTGGTTTTACAAAGACGGAGAACATGTTGCCAATAAAAAACTTACGGATGAATTTATTCAATATATGAATTGGGATGCGTCGTTGCCTAAACCTTACGGTATTGAAGGGTCAGCCTATCTGTTGGAAAAACTGGGACACGGCATGCTGAAAGGGATTACCCTGACGGCCCCCGGATTTTATGCACCCCAAGGCAGGGAACTGCGTTTGAAGGTTAAAGACAAAACCATTATCGACAGGGCTTCCCGATTTACTTTTGAAGGGCACAGGGTAACCAATTTCGAAATGGAGACCTCTGCACTCTATTCGTTATCAGCTATGCTCGGGCACGAAGCCATGACCGTTTGCGATATTATTGCCAACCGCATTACCGATGATTTTAACCCCAATTACAAACAAAGTATGTTGAACCTCATCGGCATTATGCTCGACAGGCTTACGGAATTGTAAAGTTAAAAAGAACAAATGAAAACAGTTAAAATATTCTCAATCATATTATTTGCTTTTCTGATATCATCCCGGGCATATAGTCAGGATGCTGCGGTGCGGGGATTTGTGTTTGAGGGAGAAAGCGGCGAACCGGCCATTTTTTGTAATGTACAGCTGAAAGGAACCACCTACGGGGCTTCCACCGACGTGAACGGATATTTTATGATTAGCAAGGTTCCGCCGGGAGAGTACGAAATACTGGTCACCTATCTCGGTTACGATACGGTGAGAGACCATATCCGTTTGAGTAAAGATGAAATTCTGGACAAAAAATTTATTCTGAAAAAATCATCCGTAAAACTCAATACGGTAACGGTAAGTGCCGAATACATCGAACGGCGTACGGAAACAAGAACCTCGGTAATAAAAATCACGCCCAAAACCATCAACAAAATACCCTCAATCGGCGGGCAAAGCGATATAGCCCAGTATCTGCAGGTGGTTCCGGGGGTTATCTTTACCGGCGACCAGGGCGGGCAGTTTTACATCAGAGGCGGTTCGCCCATCCAGAACAAAGTGCTGCTGGACGGCATGACCATTTACAACCCTTTCCATTCCATCGGACTTTTTTCGGTGCTGGAAACCGACCTTATCCGCAATGCCGATATCTATACCGGCGGTTTTAATGCCGAATACGGAGGAAGAATCTCTTCCATTATGGATATTACCTATCGCGACGGAAACAAAAAGCGATTTAGCGGCAGCCTCGGAGCCACAACGTTTGGCGGTAAAGTAATGCTCGAAGGGCCCATTGTAAAACAAAAAGCACCCGATAAAGGCAGCGCCTCATTTGTGATGTCGGTAAAAAACTCTTATCTGGCACAAAGTTCCAAAGTGTTTTATAAATACATCGATGAAAACGGCTTGCCTTTTAACTTCACCGACCTCTACGGAAAAGTTTCGCTAAACGCCGCCAACGGAAGTAAATTAAGTCTGTTTGGGTTTAACTTTAACGACAATGTAAAAGGATACAAAGCCATAGCCGACTACGGATGGGACTCTTACGGCGGCGGTGCCAATTTTGTGGTTATTCCCGGAAAAGCACCCGTTTTGGTCGAAGGGATATTTGCCTACTCGCAATACGAAAGCGGAATAAACTCGGCAGCCATGAACGACCAGTCGAGTTTTATCGGTGGCTTTAATGCAGGACTCGATTTTACCTATTTCTTTGGAAAAAATACCTTGAAATACGGCCTGGAGATGGAAGGATACCGGACAGAGTACCATTTTACCAACTTTGTGGGAGCCAAAATAGAACAGATAGAAAATACCACCCAGTTGGGAATGTACGTTAAGTATAAGGCTTCCATCGGGAAACTGTTGCTGGAACCGGGTTTCAGGTTGCAGTGGTACGCATCGCTGGCCAATGTATCACCGGAACCGCGGATTTCGTTAAAATACAATGTAACCGACCATTTTCGCGTTAAGTTTGCCGGCGGTTACTATTCGCAAAACCTGATAGCAGCCACTTCCGACCGCGATGTGGTGAACCTGTTTTACGGATTTCTTTCCGGCCCCGAAAACCTTCCTTCCACCTTTAACGGCAAGCCGGTTAATCATAAATTGCAAAAAGCACAGCATGCCATATTGGGTACCGAATTCGACCTTACAAAACGGCTTTTCCTCAATGTGGAAGGATATTACAAAAACTTTTCGCAACTGACCAACATCAACCGGTTTAAAATTTATGACGAAAGCTCTGCCCCTGCCGATGCCCCCGACAGATTAACAAAAGATTTCATTATAGAAACCGGCAAAGCCTACGGAATGGATGTGGTTTTGAAATATGATTACAAAAAAACTTATCTGTGGGTGGTTTATTCGCTGGGCTATGTGTTCAGGGATTATGAAAATGCTGATGGGGAACTTGCAACCTATACACCCCATTTCGACCGCCGGCACAACATCAATGTGGTAGCATCCTACGTTACGGGTTCCAAAGACCAGTGGGAGTTCAGTACCCGCTGGAATTTCGGAACGGGATTTCCATTTACCCAGGTACAGGGTTTTTACGAACACCTGCAACTGCCCGGTGGTGTAAATACCGATTATCCCAACGAAAACGGTTATCTTGGCGTTTTGTATGCCGATATCTATCAGGGCCGGCTTCCAACCTACCACAGGCTTGATGTGGACATGAAAAGGAATTTTTATTTAAGCGAAAAAACCAAACTGGTGTTGAACATCAGTATTACAAACGTTTACAACAGAAAAAATGTATTTTATGTTGATCTTGTAACAGGCGATGTGGTTTACCAGCTTCCTTTTATGCCCAGTTTCGGACTTAATCTTTATTTCTAAAATATTGTAAAACAGGATATTGTTTGAAAACGGATATAAGATACTCATCTTTATATTCTCAGAATATGGAAATTAAACCACCCAAAGCAAAAAAGGTTAAAAAGGTTCTTACAAAACACGGCGACCGGCGAACAGACAATTATTATTGGCTCAACCAAAGGAATAACCCGGAGGTAATTCAATACCTGAAAGCGGAAAACCGTTATACCGACGAGGTGTTCAACAAACCCGCCAAAGAATTACAGGAAAAACTGTACAGGGAAATTGTGGGCAGGATTCCGCAAAGAGATACCTCTGTTCCTTACCCGGTTCACGGTTATTTATATTGCATAAGGTATGATGAGGAGAAAGAATATCCGGTTATTTGCCGGAAAAAGGAGGGTGATAATAAGGAACAGGTAATGCTTGACGGCAACAAAATGGCCGAAGGGTTTTCTTACTTTGCCTTTGGCGACTGGGATGTCAGTGCCGACGGTAAATTGCTTGCCTACAGTATTGATACGGTTAGCCGGAGAAAATATACCATAAAAATTAAGAATCTTTCCACAGGTGAGGTTTACGACGATACCATCAGGAACACTACCGGTGAGGTGGTTTGGGCCAACGATAACAAAACATTGTATTATGTAAAGAGAGACAGGTCGTTGCGGGCTTATAAAATATTCAAACATATTTTGGGGACAGATACCCGGAAAGACAAGCTGGTGTATCATGAAAAAGACCCTGTTTTCGATGTTTCCGTTTCAAAAACCAAATCGGATAAATATCTGATCATTACTTCCGTAAGTACACTATCCACCGAGCAGCGCATTTTGGAATCGGATAATCCCAACGGTAAATTCAGAATATTTCAACCCCGGCAGAGGGAACTGGAATATGAGGTGGACCATCAGGACGGCAGGTTTTTGGTACTGACTAATTACAATGCGAAAAATTTCAGGTTAATGGAGTGCCCGGAAAACAAGACGGGTATTGAAAACTGGAAGGAGGTTATTCCGCATCGTGCGGATGTTCTGCTTGAAGACATGGAGATTTTCAAGGACTACTTTGTTGTTTCGGAACGTGAAAAAGGGCTCGTACGGTTCAGGGTGTTTGATATGAAAAACGAAACGGAAAAAATCATTCCGTTTTCCGAAGAGGATTATTTTGCCTACATTGACGATAATTATGATTATGGCAGTAAACTCTTTCGTTTTGGCTTTACCTCGCTGAAAACGCCCGTTTCGATTTACGACTATAACATGGAAACCGGTACCCGAACCCTGATGAAGCGGCAAAAAGTTGAGGGCGGTTACAATCCCGGCGATTACGTTACCGAAAGGCGTTATATTAAAGTGCGCGACAATACGGAGGTTCCCGTGAGCATTGTCTATAAAAAAGGGTTGAAAAAGAACGGTGAAAATCCGGCGGTTCTGTACGGTTACGGCTCATACGGTATAAATGTGGAGTCGGTTTTCAGGTCTTCACGTTTAAGTCTGCTCGACAGAGGATTTGTTTATGCCGTTGCACATGTGCGTGGCGGGCAGGAGCTGGGACGTCAATGGTACGAGGACGGCAAACTGCTGAAAAAGAAAAATACCTTTAACGATTTTATTGACTGTGCCAAAGGACTAATCGAAGAAAAATACACAAATCAGGACAAGCTGTTTGCCATGGGGGGCAGTGCCGGCGGACTTTTGATGGGTGTTGTTGCAAACGAAGCCCCCTGGCTTTTCAAAGGTATTGTCGCCGAAGTGCCTTTTGTGGATGTGGTGACAACCATGCTCGACGAGACCATCCCTTTGACCACTTCGGAATATGACGAATGGGGCAATCCCAATGAAAAGGAATATTACGACTACATGCTTTCCTATTCACCTTACGATAATGTGCGTGCACAAAACTATCCGGCCATGCTGGTGACCACCGGATTGCACGACAGTCAGGTACAGTATTGGGAGCCTGCCAAATGGGTGGCCAAACTGCGCGACAAAAAGAGAGACAACAACCTGCTTTTGTTGTGGACCAATATGGATTACGGCCACAGCGGCGCCTCGGGGAGGTTTAAAGCCCAAAAAGAGACGGCAATGGTATATGCTTTTATGCTGGTTTTGTCGGGGGTGAGTGGGTAATTTAACTACTGAAATAGTTTAAAGTTAATATAGTGACATTGAATATTTTATAATTCATCTAATGTTGGGTCTTTAAACAAGTTTATAAAAAAACCTCATTAGGAAATAAATCCAAAGAGGTTTTTTATGTTTTTAAACAAGTTGATGTAGATTATCCCGCCTGCAAATTACCCGCATCGGGCAGAAGCCCTTCCAACTGTCCCGGGTCGTGAATTAAAACGGGAATGTGCTGCGGACAAATCCAATAGGTATTCTTTTTATAATCAACCCGTACCAATGGTACCATCTCTTCATTTCTTTTGCATACCAAACAAACTTTTTCTTCCTGTTGCATTTTTTTATCTTTAAAATTTACAATTATTAACCGGCGGCAAAGATAATAAAGTAATGAATTACCAAAATAGAAAGGAGACATTTGGTCTTAAAAAAACCAATGTAAAAAATATGACTGAAATGTAAAATTTGTACCAAAAATTGGTAACTTTGCGTAAAAAATAAAAATATGGGAAAAAACACATCTGTATCTTTAGGGAGCTATTTTGATAATTTTATAAGTAGTTTGTTGCTTTCCGGACGGTATAAAAACGTTAGTGAAGTGATCAGGACGGGATTAAGATTGCTCGAGGAAGAAGAAAATAGATTAGAAGCCTTGAAAAAAGCCATTAATGATGGTATTGAAAGCGGAATAGCAGAAAATTTTGATCCTGATTTACACCTTAAAGAGCTAAAAGCTGAAAAAGAAGAGAATGAAAAAATATCTTTTGACTAATAAAGCAGTCAGAGACTTGTCGGATATATGGAATTACACTTTTAATAATTGGTCGGAGTTTCAGGCAGACAAGTGCTCAATGAGCAAGTGTGGGGAGGGATTACATACATACTTCTTACCCCATAATTCAGAGGGTGCCGACAGGTTGGAAATCGGGTTGGCGCACCCGATGAATCTCCGAATGTTATCCGTACAGTATGTTGAATTGGAAAAGAAGCGCGATGGGAGATTCCCACGCCATTCCAACCCACAAAGCCGGCCTTTCGATGTCTCGGAATTGGGACGCGAGGAGGGAATTTATGTCAGATATCCGATGTAAGATGTTAGAAATAAGAACTGACTCCTTAGTTTAACTCTGAGCCAATGGCGTTGGCGTGTGTGTAGGGATTGGCGTAAGAGTCTTGTTTTTTATATCAATTTAAAGGGTCTTGTGTTAATAACTAATTCAACAGATTCCCACGCCATTCCAACCCGCAAAGCCGGCCTGTTGATGGCTCGGAATTAAACTGAGGTTTTATAAATATTTCTTTACTAAGTCAATAAATAAATTAAAGTTACATTTTCTAACCTGTAATAAACTTAATCGGACATAAGTTATCTGAGAGGAAAAGAAAAAATACCGTTAACATTATTGATTAACCTGCTATTCTTTCCTTAAAACTTCATCAAGTTTCCCTTTTTCCTTTACCCTCACACCTTTTTCGGTTTCATGCAAAGTAGCTGCCTCGTTATAAAGATCGTGTTCGAAAAACAGGATGATATTCTCCCGGACAGCCTGTTTGTAAAAGCGTTCGCGGTCTTGTAACGTAACCAGCGGTCGAGTGTCGTAAGCCATAATCCAGGGCATGGGAATATGAGCGGTTGAAGGCATTAAATCGGCCATAAAGGCTACCTTTTTACCATTTGCATTAATAATGGGGATTACCTGTCCTTCGGTATGTCCGTTATAAAGTTGAAATTCGATATTGGGGATATACTCACCCTCTCCGTCAATCAGTTTCAGGTGGCCGCTCTCTTCTATAGGCAGAATGTTCTCTTTTAAAAAAGATGCTTTTTCCCGCCGGTTGGGGTGTGTCGCCCAGTCGTACTGCTGTTTGCTTGTCCAGTAAGTGGCATTGGGAAAAGCCAACTCAAAGCCGGTTTTGTCTTTGTTCCATTTCACACTTCCGCCGCAATGGTCGAAGTGCATGTGTGTGAGAATAACATCGGTAATATCTTCGGGTGTCAGACCCGCATTTTCCAGCGAACCCTCCAGTGTGTCGTCTCCGTTCAGATAATAATGGCTCAGAAATTTCTCATCCTGTTTGTCGCCAATTCCGTTGTCTATTAATATTTTACGGTCACCGTCTTCAACCAGCAGGCAACGCATGGCCCAGTTGGCCAGGTTGTTTTCATCGGCAGGATAAACTTTCGACCACAATACCTTGGGTACAACGCCAAACATGGCTCCTCCGTCAAGTTTCAGGTTTCCTGTTTCTATGGGTGTTAATTTCATCTGTTTCCTTTTTTTCCTG
>JALVZH010000135.1:28764-33894 GCA_027022105.1 Bacteroidales bacterium
ATAAAAAAAGCAACAGGGCTTTTGTTCTGTTTTTTTAATTACTTTCGCCTTTTAACACAAATCCTGTTTTTTATGCATGCCGTTAAACGAGCTTTTTTCTTTTTGGTTTTTCTTGTTTTTATATGGGGTTGCAACAAAAATAATGAAGACTGGATGTTTTGTAACGGTTGCGATTTAAGCGTTTGGGAAGGAAGTTATACCGGTGAAGGGGTTTATTACAACCGTTTAAACGGCGACAACAATCAGGAAAAAGTTCCCGTTGGCATTACCATTGAATTGTTGGGCGGACAGTCGTTTAAAGGAACCATCAGTTCAAAAGATATTGTTTCGTTTAGTTTTACCGGTACCAAAACCGATACGGATTACTATTTCAATCTGGCGGGCAGCAATCAGTCCGTTACGTTAAATCTTTATAAAAGTTCTGATAAATACAAACTGACAGGTACCGCCAAAAGGTATCACATAAAAAATGATACGGTTGTAATTGACGAATCG
This sequence comes from Bacteroidales bacterium, assembly GCA_027022105.1. GTDB lineage: Bacteria > Bacteroidota > Bacteroidia > Bacteroidales > F082 > Sulfidibacterium. The sequence continues at coordinate 29,260 of JALVZH010000135.1, forward strand.
CTCAGTTATGAGGTGATTAAAGATTCGGAATAATAAAAATGCACTTCCGGTTGAAACCGAAAGTGCACCTTAGCGGGAAATTATTTCCGGTTATTTCTTTTTCGAATCAACTTCGGTGGTGCCGCTTAACGTGGCCGGCATCGACATTCCGTTGGTATTAATTTCCATATTCAGCTCCTGGTCAACTGTAGAATGAATGGCCCAACCTGTTTTTCTGTTAAGGGTCAGTTCACCTTTCTGGGTTCCGTTTAATTTCGATTCGCTCTTTTCGGAAGAGGTAATCGTGCTCTCAAAAGCAATTACAGCCTTTTTTCCTTTTACTTTTTTAAGGGTGTATTTGGTATTTAATATCATGGAAGAATCTATCATGGGTACCGTTTCCACTTCCCAGCTTTCGCCAACGGCTACTTTATGGTCTGGGAAAACAGCGTAAACCGTCGAACGGTTCAGGTTTTCCGAAATATCACCGCTTTCATCAAGGCTTCCCATATCAATATCTTTTACGTTTCCTAAAGGGTCTATGGTTACCGAATAGCTCTTGCCAATGAGTTTGTTAAGTTCATCTCCAAGCTTTTTTCCCATTCCGCTTGTAAAAGTTGCCGAATCTTCCGAATTATAAAAAATTTCCATACCGAAGATACTCTGTTTCATTGTAATGGCATCGAGAGAAGAGGTTATTTTGTAATCGTCGTTTTCTTTGGTAACTACCGAAGTCATTTTCATGGTCATTTCCTGATTCAGTGCCATATCTTGTCCGTTGGCCGAAAAGCTGATTTCCTGATCCATAGATATGTTATAAGAGTAGTTGGCTCCCGATTTCAGATTATATTTCAGTCTGATCTTTTTTTGTGCTGTTGTTGTTCCCATCAAAAACGGGATTAATAAAAGCAATAATGCTGTACGGATAATTAATTGATTTTTCATTGTTTATTAAATTTTATGTTAAAACTGATCTGTTCCCGGTGAAGTTTCATTTCCCAAAAATGGATCTTCGCTATCGTAAGGCGGAGGATTGTCGTTCAATGACTCCTCATCATTCATTCTTGATGGGATAACCGTTGCCATGCCTGCCGAAGGGTCATCAATTTGGAAACTGCTGCCTCCCGGTTGATTATAGTCTTCGAATCGTGCAAACTGGCTTATAAACCGCAATCTAACCTCTCCCACAGGTCCGTTACGGTGTTTTGCAATAATTATTTCGGCAACCCCTTTGGTCGAGGCATTGTCCTCGTCAAAAGTATCTATTTTGTAGTATTCGGCGCGGTAGATAAATAATACAAGGTCGGCATCCTGCTCAATGGCTCCCGACTCACGCAGGTCGGAAAGGATAGGTTTTTTGGAACCTCCGCGGGTCTCTACGGCACGGCTCAATTGCGACAGTGCCAATACCGGAACATCAAGCTCTTTGGCAAGCGCTTTCAGGGAGCGTGAAATGGTACTGATTTCATTTTCACGGTTGCCTATCTTGCCGTCTTTTCCGCCACCTACGGTCATTAGCTGCAGGTAGTCGATAAAAACCATCTGTATGTCGTGCTGCTGTTTCAGCCGGCGGCATTTTGCCCGCAGTTCAAATACGGAAAGAGCAGGGGTGTCGTCGATGAAAATTTTTGCATCGGCCAGCTTGTTTATTTTCGTGTTCAGCTGCTGCCACTCATAGCTCTTCAAATCACCTCTTTTCAGTTTGTCGGCAGAAAGCTCGGTTTCGCTTGAAATAAGACGGGTAACAAGCTGTACTGCCGACATCTCCAGCGAGAAAACGGCAACTGGTTTATTAAAATCCACTGCAATATTGCGTGCCATGGAAAGGGCAAAAGCCGTTTTACCCATGGCCGGACGTGCGGCAAGGATAATAAGGTCGGATTTCTGCCATCCCGATGTGATGCGGTCCAAATCGGGAAAACCCGAAAGGATACCGCTGCCCAAGCCCTCGTTTTTGGAAGCGGTTTCAATATTTTCGATGGCCTGTTTTACCAGCGACGACATGGACATATAATTTCGCCTGATGTTGGTGTCCGACATATTGAACAGTTCCTGTTCCGCTTTGTCGAGCAGGTCGAAAACATCCGTAGTGTCTTCGTAGGCATCTTTTATAATGTCGGAAGATATTTTTATGAGTTCGCGCTGGATATATTTTTGGAGCAAAATCCGTGCATGGTACTCAATATGTGCTGTGGAAGATATCCGGCTGGTGAGCATGGTTATGTAATAAGGCCCGCCCGCCATCTCCAGTTCGCCGGAGTTTTTCAGTTCGTTGGTAACTGTCAGAATATCAACATCCATATCGCCTTCAAACAACCGGAGAATGGCTTCAAATATTTTCTGGTGTGCTGTTTTGTAAAATACCTGCGGTTTCAGTATGTCGATTACCTCGGCAACAGCTTCCTTGTCGAGCATTAAAGCTCCCAGTACGGCCTCTTCCAAATCAACGGCTTGCGGCGGCACCTTCCCAAACTCCAGGTAGCTGTCGGCTACCTTGTTCCCGATAGATATCTTGTTCTCCTTTTTGGTTACGGTTTGCTTTTTTTCCATGCTTCAAAAATAGTAATAGAAACCGGTAATATTCATAGTGTTGATAAATTTATTTTACCCGGACAAAAGCGTGATGGTAAACTTTGTTCCTTTTCCCGGTTCACTTTCAACTGTAATCTCGCCGCCACAAAGTGTAATAAACTCTTTAACAATAAGAAGGCCCAGCCCTGTTCCCTGTTCGTTGGCCGTTCCTTTGGTCTTTGTTTTTTTAGCCGCATCAAACAGATTTGCTATGGTATCTTTGTCCATGCCCACTCCTTCGTCGGAAATGGTTATAAAAACTTTGTCCTGCTTTTTCCGGGCTTCCAGATAAACTTTACTGTCGGAAAAACTGAATTTTATCGAGTTGGAAATAAGGTTTCTTAAAGCGGTGTTCAGCAGATTGGTATCAGCCCAAACCCTGATTTCTTCTTTTATATTGTTTACGATTTCTATTTGTTTATCTTTTGCCTGTCCCTGAAGCAGGCCACTGACGTTATTTGTTATTTCGTTTAACAGCACGTTTTCAATCTCGGGTTTTATTTTGTTCTGCTGTGTGCGCGACCACTGAAGCAGGTTTTGCACAAAAAGAAACAACTTATTTGCCGATTCCCATAATACTTGATGATATTCTTTGAGTTCATCGCCTGTCAAATTATAGGAGCGATCGTTTAAAATTTCGGTAAATCCCAACAAGGAATTAAACGGGCTGATTAAGTCGTGGGCAATTATCGAGAAAAGTTTTGTTTTTGCGGCGTTGCTTTTCCTTAGTTCGTTGGCAATGCTCTCTTTTTCTTTTATTTCTTTTTGTAATTCCCGTTGTTTTTCCCGTAACTCTTTTGTTGCCCTTTCTATACGGGAGGATAAAATTCTTTCTCTGACTTTTAACCGGTGGGTTCTTAAATAAAGGAGGGACAGGAAAATGACGATTAAGGAAAATAAAAACAAAACAATAAACCAGGTTCTTAAATAAAATGGATAGTTAAAAAACATCTTTACCGGGGTTATCTTTTTGCTCCATATCCCATCGGTATTGGAAGCGTTTATTTCCAGTTTGTGGTCTCCATAACCGATAAAACCCAAAAGCAATTCGTTATCATGACCTAAGTTTATCCACTTTGCTCCATCAAGGCGATAGCGGTATTTTATTTTACGGGGATTAATAAAATTAAGTCCGGCAAACCGTATCAGCAGATTATACATATTCGACGGGATAATCATTTCATTGTTAAAGGTAATTTCGGATGAGGATTTTATTCGTTTGTTGTTTAAGAAAACATCAGTGATTACCACTTTTGTATTTATGGTGTCGGTAACATATTTATTCGGGTTAAACCAAGTCAGGCCGTTTATACCGCCAAAGCACAGGAAATCTTTCGATGGATTTTCGTAATAAGCACTTGTATTAAATTCATAATCCTGTAATCCGTCCTCTATGGTATAATTTACAAAGGTTTTTTTTGAAGGATTAAATTTTGATATACCGTAATTGGTACTTAACCACAGGTTCCCGTCGTTGTCTCCAAGTATTCCGTAAACGGTATTGTTCGGTAACCCTTCCTGTTTGGTAAAACGTGTAAATTTGTTTGAATTGTCATCAAATTGTAAAAGTCCGTTTTGGGTGCCTATCCATAGTTGATTTTTATCGTCCTCGTAAAAGGTTAAAATTCCGGATAAATCGACACTGTCATTAGTAAAAGCATCATTTGCCCTGAACCTGTAGATTGTCTTTTCTGTTTCCGTATCGATGACCATTATCCCGTCATTATCCGAACCAATCCAAAGCTCATTATTTTTTCTCAGCATGAGTGCAACCAATCTGCCTTCAATGAAATTCTTGTCTTTTTTCTTGTTAAAATACCGGGATACTTTTTTAGAACGGTAGTTGTATTTAATCAGCCTGCCATTGCTACCACTGATCCAGCAGTATGTATCGTCGTAGGGAACCATCATGTACCATGCCGCTAATTTGTCCGGAGCACCTAACCTTATGTAGTCCGGTTTTAATGAGGATTTATCTATCCGTAAAATCCCATGTTTTGTTTCAACGGTTGCCCATAGGGCCGAACTGTCGGAAGGTAAAACTGTAAAATGATATGGAACAAAATCCTTTGCTATGTATTTGAT
>JALVZH010000136.1 GCA_027022105.1 Bacteroidales bacterium
CCTGGCAACAGGGTGGAATGTACTATACCTCGAACCACTGGTCAACATACTCAACCAAAAGATCGTCCAATTGGGGAAATGAATGGCTGGAGCCTATGATGCTCGATCCGGGACAGCACAACAGGATCTATTACGCAAAGAAAAACTATCTGGAATACAGTTATGTGGGCAGCAGCACGACCTGGTACCCCATGTACCTGCATCCCACACCGGACGGTAACATTCTTTCGATGGATATTTCGGAGCAGGATGCCGATTATATTTATGTTGCTTCCGAGGATTCCATTTATCGAACTAATGAAGGGTATGGAAGCCACGTTAATATTACAAATATTACCGGAAATCTTCCCACGGCCACATCCCATATTACCGATATTTGTGTAAGCAAAGCCGATACCAATCACATATGGGTGGCATTGGGTAATTATAACGGCGATTGTGTTTATGAAACCACCGACGGAGGGAATACCTGGACAAATATCTCATCGGGCTTACCGCAAATTCCGGTTATGTCGGTAGTTGAAAACTGGCAAAACACCAATGAAACCGAGCTTTATGCCGGTACCGATGTGGGCGTTTATCAAAAGGTGGGCACTGCCGATTGGACCTTGTACAGCACCAACCTTCCCAATGTAATAGTAACCGATTTGGCCATATATTTTGATACGGTTAACCCTGCAAACAGCCGGTTGCGGGCAGCTACTTACGGACGCGGCGCATGGGAAACCGAGCTTCCGCCCGCACCTCCCGTTTGTGCTTTTACCGCTTCCAATACTTCGCCTTTGGTTAATAATGATGTGGTTACCCTTACCGATCAAAGTTCGGGTTCTCCCACCTACCGCTTCTGGAGCATAACCCCCTCAACGTTTAGTTTTCAGAACGGTACCGACGAATATTCGGCAGCACCCCAGGTTCTGTTTTCCGATACCGGTTATTATTCCGTTTCGCTTTATGTGGAAAACAGCGTGGGAAACGATACCGAAGAAAAGAGCAATTACATTCATGTAACACCTATAAGTTATTGTAGTGCCGACGGCGGTTCAAACAACATTTGGGAGGAATATATAACCGATGTAATAATGGGTGACATTAACAATACCGGAACCGGACAGGATGAATATACAGATTATACCAACCTTTCAACCGGTGTATTGCCCGGTGAAACTGTTGATATTTCAATAAATCTGTATTATTATGGGTCAGGTGATGATATCGGAGTATGGATTGACTGGAACAGGGACGGGGATTTTGATGATGCAGATGAAAATGTTGTGTGCGAAACTTCCGTGCCGGGAGCCAATAATACATTTTCGTTTACAGTACCTTCTTCTGCAACTGTTGGGAAAACAAGAATGAGAGTGAGGCTGAAATATTACAATTCCAATTGCGGATCACCTTGCGGACACACAAGTTACGGCGAGGTGGAAGATTACAGTGTCAATGTGGTTCCTCCCACATTGACCTGGACGGGAAATACATCGGACGACTGGAGTGTGGCGGGAAACTGGAGCGACAACACTGTTCCTGATAAAGATTACAGCGTTAGTATCCCCGCTTCACCGGCAGGGGGTAATTTTCCGGTGATTTATTCGGGTACAACGGCATCCTGTTACGACCTGACCATCGCTTCGGGAGCAAATCTTCAGATTTACGGCAATTTAACGGTTTACGACACCCTTGGCAACAATGCAACCGCTGCCGATCTGGTAATACATTCCACCTCGTCGGGTACGGGTTCGCTCATTACCTCCTCCGATGATGTGAATATGACGGTTCAAAGGTATATTACCGACAATATGTGGCATTTAATTTCGGCACCTAACAGCGGGGCTACGGCCAATGCTCTGTTTTTCAATCACTCTCCCGAAGTCTGGCTTACCGAATACCACGAGAATGACGATTCGTGGAATTTCCTGACGGCACTATCTACTCCGATGCCGGTGGGCAAAGGTTTCGGGATGTGGATCGAAAACACACCGAGAAGCGACGAGGTCATTTCGTTCTCGGGCCCGGTTGACGGCTCTTCGCTGACATTAAACGGTTCTACCACACCCTCTTTGTCCTATCATTCGGGATTTGGCTACAACCTGATTGCCAATCCCTATCCCGCAGCCCTCGACTGGGACAAAAGCGACTGGTCTTATACAAACCTCGACGGCAGTATCTGGGTTTGGGACCCCGGTGCCGGAAGCTACAAAACAAGAAACCGGCACGGTGCCGGAAGCCTTTCGGATGGTGAAATTCCACCCGTTCAGGGATTTTTTGTTCATGCTACCGCCGATGCTGCTTCCATAACCATTCCGGCAGGAGCCAAAGTGCATTCGTCAAATTCATTTTACAAAACCGGACAGGAAAATCCTGAGTTAACCGATTATCTGACCTTTGAAGTAACGTCGGGCGACAAAAAAGATGCTGCCTGGTTGATTTTTAACAACAGTTGCAGCAATGATGCCGATGAAGGCTGGGACATTGAGAAAATGCCGGGCAGTGATGAAGCTCCGCTTCTCGGGTTTAAGCAAAACAATACACTTTTTGATGTAATGGCAGTGCCCCCACCGCAGAATGAAACCGAAGATTTTCTTTTAACACTCAGGGGAGGAGTGGCATTGGAACACAATCTGAAACTCACCGCTTTAAAAGGATTTGATGATTGGAATATCTATTTTTCGGACAGGAAAACAGGAAGTTTCTTCGATTTGAAAAAAACATCAACCTACCGGTTTACTTCTACCCAATATGCCAACCCCGAAAGGTTTGTGTTGCATTTTGAACGAAACCATAATTCGATAACGCAAACGGATAACTACCGGCCTTTGAGCATTTATGCCATAGATAATAAACTGATTGTTGAGCGTTATGACGAACTGAAACCGGAAAAAATGCTTTTGCGGGTGTTTAATACAACGGGACAAAATATTTTTGAAAAAGAACTGCCGCCCGGCGAAAGAGATGAAATAAAATTAAATATTCCCAATCAAATGATTTTGGTAACACTAACATCAAGGGGGCATATTTATACGCAAAAGGTTTATATTGATTAGGACGATGTGATTATTCTATTCCAAATTAACCGGTTTTGTAAGGATTTTTCCCATTTTCTACCCATTTTCGCACCGTACGAAGCTTTGCGGAGTGCGGTGCTATATATTTCACCCTTTCAGGGTGAGCCAATCACTAGGGCGAGCCCTTCCTGCCACAGTTTCCCGTTCTGCATTCTTACATCTTATATCTGCAATCAATATTCGGTATTTAGTATTCATTATTCTTCCTCAATTTCGTCTATCTCCAACCTCTACCTTTCGGGTCTCCCCCCACAAGGCTTACCGCGACCCAAAAGGTAATTCCAATGCTGCTTTTCGCATCTCAATTCCGAGACATCGAAAGGTTGGT
>JALVZH010000137.1 GCA_027022105.1 Bacteroidales bacterium
ACCTTTCCAACATAACCATCACCCAAAACCAGGCTTATGGCAGAGGGGGGGGGATATTAGTACTACAGGGTACGGTTACCTTTGACAGTATAAACCGTTGCAACATATACGAAAACTATGCTGCGGTGGGTACCGATATTTACAAGTTTGATACTACATCAATGGAGGTTTATGTGGATACCTTTACAGTGCAAAACCCCGATTATTATTACGTTTTTCCCGATGTATATACGTACGAAAGTATTCATATGCATATTTTACACCATAAAATAGAACAAACATTCGATGATTTATATGTATCTCCAAACGGTGATAATAACAACAGCGGTTTAACACCCGACAGCGCATTAAAAAATATCAGTTATGCCTTGTTAAAAATGGCTTCAGACAGTGCTTCACCCGATACAATTCATCTTGAAAACGGAACTTATTCAATTTCAACAGGCGAAATGTTCCCGTTGAGTTTAAAAAGCTATGTAACCCTGAAAGGAACTTCTCGCGATTCAACCATTCTGGATGCGGAAGAATCAAATTTTCATTTAAATGGAATTCCGGCAGCTAAAAACTTTAACATTTTTGATCTTACTTTACAAAACGGAAACGGGAATAATTATGAGATGCCAAACCCTACCGGCTCTTTTAAACTTACTTTTAATTTTAATGTTAAATTGAATAATTTGCTGTTTAAAAATAATACAGGTGATTTGGTGGGGTGCGTTAAATTTGCCCGAACCAATAACTGTTCGTTGAACAATGTTGAGTTTTTAAACAACTTCGGTGGAAAAGCAGTTCGTTCAGGAGCACCCTTGATGGATACACTATATATCAATAATTGCAAATTTATTCGTGACGACTCAGGTTTCACTTCACTGGGTGGAATAGAAACAATTGGTTCAGGACCAAACTTGCCTGTAAGTATCACCACAGTAATAACAAACACGCTATTTGCCCATAATCGAACAGGAAATTATTCTGGTTACTCCAGTAATTCAATATCTGGTTTCTATGGCGCAAAAACCTATCTGGTAAATTGCACACTTGCCGATAATTATTCCGAAAATGAAGACGGGGGAAATATCGGGGTAGTTGATAATGCCTCAATGGAAATTTACAATTCAATACTGTATAATAATGTCCCCGCCGAAATATACATGTTTAATGTAGCATCCTACGAAACAAATTATTTAAACGTCTATCACTCCCTTGTTGACGGCGGTGAACAGAACATACAGATACCAACCGGCAACAATGTTTTGTACTACGATACCACCAACATAGACACCGATCCCCTGTTTTACGGCGGTGAGGAATTCCCTTACAACCTCTCTGCCGAATCGCCTTGCATAGATGCCGGCACGCTGGATTTGCCGCAGTTTATCCTCGACCACATGCCCGACACCGACCTTGCCGGTAACCCGCGAATCTTCAACGGCAAGATAGACATGGGTGCATATGAGTGGAACCCCACAGTGGATGTGAAGGAAATTCCAAATTTTAAAAAACAAATCCCAATACTAACAGCAGCACCCAATCCCTTTACCGCCCAAACACTCATATCTGCCAAATGGGATGCCCCTGCCCGCGTGAACATCCTCATATACAACAGCAAAGGCCTTTTGGTAAAAACTCTGCAAAGCAGCTCTCAACCCGCCGGCGGCTGCCAACTCATTTGGGACGGAACAAATAATACAGGAAATAATTTGCCGGTTGGCATTTATTTTATAGTTTTACGTGTCAATGGTAAAGAAACAGGGAGTTTAAGAATCATTAAAAAGTAATAAATGATGAAATGTTACTTTACTAAGTCATTGTATATAATAAAGTTACATTTGCTAACCTTTAATAAACTTAATTGAATATAAATTATCTGAGAGGAAAAGTAAAAAAGGCAAAAATGAAAGACAAGAAAGACCGGTTGCTAACAATGGCTTATACTGCATACCGCAATTAATTGTAACTATGAACATTATGTGCTATAATTTAATATATTTGTAAGTTGAAAAATTAAAATACTATATGCGGTACGCAGCATAGCCCTGACCGTTAGCGGTTATTGAAAAAAGAATGAATTTCCAGAGTTTGAAAATTAAATTATCTTTGTGAAAAGGATTTTTTAATGAGTGAAATAGAACGAAATACACGGTCTGACTTTTATAATAAAGTTGCTAATTTATTGAAAGAAGCACGCAAAAGTGTTGTTCAAACAGTTAATAGAACAATGGTTTATACCTATTTTGAGATAGGTAGAATGATTGTTGAAGAAGAACAGAAAGGGAAAGAACGTGCAGAATATGGAAAACAAATTATAAAAGAACTTTCAAAACGCTTAATTTCTGAATTTGGTAAAGGATTTTCAACGACAAATCTCAAACAAATGCGACAGTTTTATCTGACGTATTCAAAAAGTCAGACACTGTCTGACCAATTCGAAAAACTTGATTTTCAATTAAGTTGGTCTCACTACCTTTTTTTAATGAAAATTGATAATCCCGAAGAAAGAAAATTTTATGAAATAGAAGCAATAAGCAACGGTTGGAGTTTAAGGGAATTACAAAGACAATTTGACACTGCATTATTTGAACGATTAGTTTTAAGTTGTGATAAGAAAGGTGTTAAAGAACTTTCTCAAAAAGGCCAAATAATTGCAAAACCAGAAGACACCATTAAAGACCCTTATGTCCTTGAATTTCTAGGATTGCCGGAAGAAAGCAAATATTCTGAAACTGAATTGGAACAAAAGATTATAGATAAATTGGAACATTTCTTACTAGAACTTGGTAAGGGATTTACATTTGTTGGAAGACAGGTTCGGTTTACATTTGATGATAAGCATTTTAGAATTGATTTGGTATTTTATAACCGAATTTTACAATGCTTTGTGTTAATAGATTTGAAAATCGGAGAAATTACTCACCAAGATTTAGGACAAATGCAAATGTATGTAAACTACTACGATAGAAAAGTGAAACTTAAATATGAGAATAAGACAATCGGAATAATACTTTGTAAAACAAAAAATGATACGGTTGTAGAAATGACTTTACCCGAAAACAATAAACAAATTTATGCAAGTAAATATTTGACTGTATTGCCAAGTAAGGACGAATTAAAAAAATTAGTTGAAAGTAAGAATGAATAGACAACAAACCGCTAACATTGGCTATATTGCATGCCTTACATGATTGAAAATATGAAAGATAGTTTACGAAATAGCGTTAGTTATAATTTGAAAATTAGCGTTACGGAACTCGGCACGCACCATAGCCCAGACCGTTGGGCAAAATAAAAAATTTAAACATTTTTAAACTATTAAATAAATATTGATTATTGAATTTAATCAATTAGAATGAAACAAGAAACAATAATAT
>JALVZH010000138.1 GCA_027022105.1 Bacteroidales bacterium
CGGAATTGGAGTGGGAATGAATGCGCACACAGTTGGCATGAACAATCACCGGCAGACTGTTTTCAAGGGCATACTTTTTTGCTGCCGCCATGGTTTCCATACTGTTAAAAACATTTTTCCCGTCGCAATACATAATTTTCAGGTTTTTTATTCCTTTAAAATTATCTGCTGCACGTCTGTTGGCCGACTGGTCGCGCTGCGGAACCGAAATACCATACTGATTATCCTGAAAAACGAAAATTACGGGTAGCTGTTCTTTTGAAGCCCCGTTAATCGCCTCAAACACATACCCTTCGGATGTTGATGACTCGCCCTGCGATGAGATGGCAACTCCTTTATGCTTGTATATTTTCATTGAACGTGCCACCCCTACGGCATGCAGCGTATGGTTTCCGGTAGCCGACGAAACATTTTGTATGTTCCATTCGGGTTTGGCAAAGTGATTGGACATATGCCGCCCGCCACTACTGGGGTCGGTGGCTTTGGATATGCCGTTGAGAATAATCTCTTCGGCCGTCATCCCTGCCGAAATAACCGTAAGCATATCGCGGTAATAGGGAAACAAAAAATCGGTTTCTCTGTCAAAGATTTGCCCGATAGCAAGTTGTATTCCGTCGTGTCCGGCATAGGGTGCATGATACGACCATCCCAACGCCTGTTTCAGATAATTGGGTGCCTTTTCGTCGAGCCGACGCCCCAAAGTCATTAACCGGTACCACCTCTTAAGTGTCTCTTTATCTGTATTATCTAAACTATATTTCCGTTTTGTCATTGCTATTACTTTTAACCCTGCAAAAATACTAAATCTTTCTTTTAATTTAGTATTATTCTAAATAATTAATTTCTTTCGATTCGCTCAACAACAATTAATCTAATGAAATCATTTCATTATATAGAACGGAAAATTAAATTCATTTTTTCTCTAATCATTCGTTTTTTAAAAACAAAATGAGACCCTAAAAACTATTGTGAATATTAAATAAAAAAATGTACCTTTGTTTCCTACATAAATAACAGCGGTGATGAGCACTTTGAAAACAAAAAAAAATACCGACTGGTCTGATAAGAGCATCTTGGTTGTTGATGACTTAAAGACCATATTCGATTATTTTAAACTGGCAATGAGCCGTACGGGGGCAAAACTGTTTTGGGCCGATTCCGGACAAAAAGCCATTGATTATATACAAAAAGAACCCAATATCAAACTGGTTTTAATGGACATAAACATGCCAGGCATGAATGGTTATGAAGCCGGCAGGAAGATTAAAGAGATAAAACCAGACATACCGGTTATTGTTCAGACCGCATATGTTTTGGACGAATCGGAACAAAAGGCGCTGAAAATGGGAATGGATGGTTACATTTCCAAACCTATCAGATTAAAATTACTAATGGAGATGCTTGAAGGATATCTGGGAAGAGCATAAAAAGTTATTCGCTCACTTTTAACAGAACTTTTATTATGCAGAATTTTAACAGTAAAGTGCTACTAAAGCAAATACTTAAGGACTTAAAAGCTGCAGTTTCTGTTGTTGATATCGAAAGCCATAAAATTCTGTACTTAAATCCCTATGCTCATAAATACTTAAAAAACAACCCTGCCAAAGGAGATTTATGCTGGAGAGTACTTCAAAACAAAGAAGAAGGCCCATGCGATTTTTGCAAGATTAATGAATTAAAAAAAGCGAAACAAGGTACAGTTATTAAATGGGACAGGAAAAATGAATCCAACGGATTTTTGTATGAGAACCACGACCAACTTATAGAGTGGGAACCCGGAAAAATGGCCAAACTCAAAATCTCATATATAAAACAGAAAGAAAACATTATCAGACGAAAACAGAAATTTTCCAATGAAGAAATTATAGAGAAATTTCCCTACTATACAGCCATTTACGAAATAGTCGGTACTGATAAGACACCGGTATTAATAGACATTAACGAACCCGGCCCACAACTCCATGGTTATACAAAAGATGAATTAATAGGAAAACCTGCCGAATTTTTGTGTATAGAAGATCAGAAAAAGAAACTTAAGGATTTAACAGAAAAAATACTAAACGAGAAAACCGTTCAGTTTATAATTACACACAGGAAAAAAGACAAAACAATTATAGACTTTCAGGTTGACGCAAAACTCATTAAAGTAAAAGACAGAAATCTTATTTACACCATAGCACAAGATATTACCTCCAGAAAACAACTATTACAAAAGCTAAGCGAAAGCCGGCAAAAATTCAAATTACTCTCAAGCATCAGTTCCGATTTAAGTTTTATATATCATTTAAAACAAGACGAGAGTTATGAAAATGAATTTGTCGGAGGTAATTTCGAAAAACTCACCGGGTATGAGTACAATGAATTAAAACAAATGGGGGGAAGAGATTCCATAGTCTTAGATGAAGATTTACCTCTTCTGGCAAATCAGGAAAAGACCCTTTTAAAAGGAAAACCATTTAAGGCAAGTTACAGAATCAGAAAAAAAGACGGCACAATATCCTGGGTTGAAGACATATCTTTTCCGGTAAAAACAGATGACAACAATAACGTAATTGAAGTTTATAACACAATACGTAACATTACCATTGAAAAAAAGGCTTTGTATGAGTTACAACAAAGAGAGAAGAAGTACGCCGACCTTTATAACCTATTGAAAAATATGTCGGACAATGCCGATGATATGATATGGGCAAAAGACATGGAGAACAAGTTTACCTTTGTTAACAAAGCTATCGCAAAAAAACTGTTAAATGCCAAAGATACCGAAGAACCGTTGGGCAAAAACGAAATGTTTTTTGTAGCCCGCGAACGAAAACAACATCCCGAAGACCCCAAATGGTTCACCTTTGGTGAAGACTGCTCCAATTCCGATGAGATTGTAAAGGAGAGTGGCAAACCGGGCCACTTTGATGAATATGGAAATGTAATGGGGAAGTTCCTTTACCTTGATGTTTTCAAAGCTCCGTTAAGAAACGAAAAGGGAGAGATGATTGGAACCGTAGGTTTTGCCAGAAACATTACACGACTTAAGGAAATTGAAAAAGAATTACAGGATAATGTTAAAAAATTCAGAAGTTATCTTAACGCGTTACCAATAGGTATTCTGATATTTGATAAAAACGGAACCATACTTGACTTAAATCCCGAAATCACAAAGCTGGCAAATCAAAAAGAGGAAAATATCATCGGCAAAAACATCAGTGAGTTTGTCCCCCCAAAAAACCATTTAAGTCTCAAAAAAGGTATGGATATCCTTTTCAATAAGGGTATCGTAACAGGTGAAGGAGACTTTACTTATAAAAACATTACAAAACATCTGAAATACCAGGGATTAAAAAC
>JALVZH010000139.1 GCA_027022105.1 Bacteroidales bacterium
ACAATAAGTTGCGATAATTCAAGTGCCTTAGTTACTTAAAAAATCTGGTCTCCACACGCACGGCCAGCCGCGAACTGAAAAGACTTTCACCATTTCTCTTTTTCTCCCTTTCACCCTTTCACCCCTTCACCCCTTCACCATTTCACCGTTTCACCATTTCACCATTTCACCCTTTCACCTTCTCACAGTTCCATAAATTAACCCGATCTCTCAATCATCCAAACATTCATTTTTATGTTCAACCTCTGAACTTTTGAACCGTTAAACTTCTGTTTCCTGAAACCAAACAAAAAATAATCTATATTTGCTACTATCAAAAACAACCTTCAAAATGCTTGTCAAAACTTACGGTAGCGCAATTTACGGCATCGATGCCATGATTATCACCATAGAGGTAAATGTGGGGCAGGGTTCCAAATTTTTCCTCGTGGGATTGCCCGATAATGCCGTGAAAGAGAGTCACGAACGCATAATGGCCGCTTTGGCAAACATAGGAAAGAAATTTCCCAGAAGAAGGGTGGTTATCAACATGGCGCCTGCCGACATCCGCAAAGAGGGCTCTGCCTACGATCTGCCCATTGCCATTGGACTGCTGGCCGCTTCCGAGCAGATTGAAACGGACGCACTTGACAAATATGTAATGATGGGCGAACTGTCGCTGGACGGAAGTATAAAACCTGTAAAAGGTGCGCTTCCCATAGCCATAGCCGCCAAAAAGAACGGATTTGAAGGTTTGATTGTACCTGTGGAAAATGCTGCCGAGGCCGCCATTGTGGACGGGTTAAAGGTTTATGGAGCGGGACACATCAACGAGGTGATTGATTTTCTGGAGACTGCAACCGGACTGGAACAGACACACATTGATGCGGAATCCAAATTTCTTCACCAGTTAAACCGCTATGATTTTGATTTCTCTGATGTAAAAGGTCAGGAAAACATAAAAAGAGCGCTGGAAATAGCTGCTGCCGGAGGCCATAACGTAATCATGATCGGCCCTCCGGGTTCCGGAAAGACCATGCTTGCAAAACGCATTTCTTCCATTTTACCGCCGCTGACGCTGGATGAGGCTTTGGAAACCACCAAGATTCATTCGGTTGCCGGACTTATCAACGGGAAAGAGTCGCTCATAACCACGCGTCCTTTTCGCTCGCCGCACCACACCATAAGCGATGCCGGATTGGTTGGCGGAGGCACCTTTCCTCAACCCGGAGAGATATCGCTGGCACAAAACGGCGTCCTCTTTTTAGATGAGTTGCCGGAATTTAAGCGCACCGTATTGGAGGTGATGCGCCAACCCATGGAAGACCGTATTGTAACCATTTCGAGAGCCCGTATTACAGTTGAATTTCCCGCCAGTTTTATGCTTGTGGCTGCCATGAATCCCTGTCCCTGCGGTTATTACAACCATCCCGCCAAAGAGTGCGTTTGCTCACCGGGAGCGGTAAAAAAATACCTGAACCGTATTTCCGGCCCTCTGCTCGACCGTATTGACCTGCACGTGGAGGTAGTGCCCGTACCTTTTAAAGATTTGGCGGAGGCACCACCCGGAGAAAAAAGCAGCGTGATACGAGAACGTGTAATCCGTGCCCGTAAAATCCAGGAGCAAAGGTTTGCAGGTCATGATAAGGTACACAACAACGCCCAAATGACACACAACGACCTTAATAAATACTGCAACCTTGACGTAACGGGAACAACACTATTGAAAAACGCCATGGAAAAACTGAGCCTTTCGGCACGTGCTTACGACCGCATTTTAAAAGTGGCCCGCACCATTGCCGACCTTGCGGAAAGCGAAAAAATAGAGCCGGAACATCTGGCAGAAGCAATCCAATACCGTAGCCTCGACAGGGAAAGCTGGGGCTCATAAATTTTGTAACACACAACCTGTATCCTAATGAAAGCATTCAATAAGAAAAAGTATAATTCACTAACTGTTAAATTAACCCTTTTTGCGTTAATCCCTATTCTTATAACTACTCTAATATTTGTCTATCAGATGGTTTGGTTTTTAAACGACAAAATTACGGAAGATACGAAAGTTCAACTAAACAATATGCTGAATGACTGCAACCTGCAACTTGAGACAGCGGCTTTACATAAAATGGTATTGGTTCAAAAAACAGCTCATTGTATTCAGACAGTACCAACAACCGACACTGCTTTTTTGATCAATACATTAATGAACAATCTTTTTATAGATACGCATTTGTATGGTGCTTCTGTTATTTTGAAAACCACTGATAGTAAAAAGAGAGTTTCTTATACCTACGTACGCTGTTATGAAGACAATAATAAAATTAACAGTTATGTATTAACAGGGATTGATTCGATAACCTTCATTAAAAGATTTCCCACCGCTGAAGATTATTTACTGGAACCGGAACGGACAGCCAAAGGTGTCTGGTCACGACCGTTTTACCGGAAATCTGAAGACAGTGCATTTGTAATAACCTATTCGGAACCGTTTTTCAACAATGGAGTGTTTAAAGGAATAACTTCCGTTGATATTTTGATTAGCAATATTGATGAATTTCTTAACAGTTTAAAACAGTTTAACGAATACCAGCAGGAACTTCTTATTTTGAGCGAAAATTCCATTCTTATTTTTACACGCCGGCATCCGGAGTTTATAGGAAAAACGGCTGAATCAATATTAAATTTAAAACCGGAAATTTATGGCGATTCATTGAATTTGTTAAAAGCGGCATTAAAGCATGGCAGTCAAGAGCTAACAGACTACATTGACCCGGAAAACAAACAACGTTATCTGATTTATTATAAGTATTCAAATATTCTGGGATGGAAAATTATTTCTTATACACATCACGGTGACATAATGCATATTTACAGACCGATAATTACAAAACTGGTCTTTTTATTAATAACGGCTGTTGTTATTGTATTAATTATTTCGGTATATGTAACCCGGAATCTTATTGTAAATCCTCTTAAGAAAATGAGTCGTACTACCGACAAAATTGCCGGTGGAGATTATTCTTACAAGGTAAAGATTAAGCGAAACGACGAAATTGGCCAACTTGCCGATAATTTCAGACTGATGGTAGAGAAGCTGAAAGAACGTGAAGAAAAGCTGAAACAAAAAAATTTGGAACTGAAAGAAGCAAACAAAAAACTGACCGAACTTGATGTTGCCAAATCACAATTCCTTAACCTCATTAGTCATGAAATCAGAACTCCGCTTAACGGAATTGTGGGGTCAACCTATTTTCTCAGCGACATGAATCGGGATGAAAACCTGAAAGAGTTTATCGAAATGTTAAAAGAATCGGTAGATCGACTGGAAAGAGTGGCAACAAACAGTTTGTTCATTACCCAGTTAAAAACAACTGCACATACCAGAAATTGTGAAAAATTAAGAGCAACCAAGCTAATAGGAAACTCACTGGAAAAAATTGAAGATTTTGCCAAAGAACAAAAAGTGGAGATCAAAACAGACATTAAGGAGAAATTTATTTCTGCATGCGAAGATGTGGCTGAAAAAGCAATAACTGAAGTGGTACATAATGCTGTTAAGTTTTCGGAAGATAAAAAGGTGGAGATTCAAACCACATATAATGATAGATTTTACACTCTGGCTGTTATCAACAAAGGAAATGATATTCCCAAAGAGAAACTGGATAAAATTACAGAGCCCTTCGGACTGGCATCATATCATACAGACAAGAACTTCGGACTGGGGCTTTCAATCGCAAATATGTGCATGGAAATAATGAAGGGAAATCTGACCGTTGAAAGCGACAAAGGAAAGATTAAGGTAGAACTTACGTTTAATGTTATTTAGTTTATAAACATGAATGATTTCGATCTGACAAAAATAAATGCCATGAACAAAGGCACCATGATGGAGTGGATGGGCATTGAATTTACAGAAGCAAAAGAGGGATATCTGAAAGCCGTTATGCCCGTGGACAACAGAACTTTGCAGCCCATGGGGTTGTTGCATGGAGGCGCCACCATTGCCCTGGCCGAAACACTCGGAAGTTTCGGCTCAGCCCTGCTGGTTGATTTGGAAAAGAACGATGTGGTAGGACAGCAAATGACCGCAAACCATTTACGCAGCGTATGCGAAGGTGTTGTTTATGGTGAGGCCGAAATTATTCACCGTGGAAAAACCACCCACCTGTGGAACATTGATGTGAAAGATGAAAAGGGAAGACTTATTTCTACCTGCCGCTTAACCGTTGTGATTAAAAACAAGAAAAGCTAATGCCTGCTGCAGGGGATTATATTACAGCACTTCTACTTGCAAAAGGTCTTCCGTTTGCCGCCTACCGTTTGCCCGGCGACTCGACGGTTCATTATGTTGTGCAAAAAACTTCGACCTCAACCGCAAAATCTTTTAGCGACCTTGAAACGGAAAAAGGTTTTGTAATTGCACCGTTCAATTCGTGGGAAAAACAAAAATTCTATCTGATCCGGCCCGACTTCTTGTTTACGGAAGATTCGTTTGAAATGGTTCGTAAAAGAATCGAATCAATGCCTTTTAAAAAGATGGAACTTCCTGCGGCCAATAAACCTGTGTCGAAAAGCAATTATTTGCAAAAGGCTGTCAGTATTATCAACGAGCTGAAAAAAGGCAATCTGCAAAAGGTGGTTTTGTCGCGTTACATTTATGTTCCCTTTGAAAAACCGGAAGAACACATCCCTTTGTTTTACAATTTGTTAGCAAACAGTTATCCCAATGCCTTTGCATATCTTTTTTATCTTCCCGAAAAAGGTCTTTGGACCGGTGCTACCCCCGAAACTCTGTTACAAAAGAAGGGGGAGTTTTTCGAAACCGTATCGTTGGCCGGAACACGGATTTACGGCAACAATATTTCATGGAGTAACAAAGAAAAGGAGGAACAGGATTTCGTTACACAATTTATTGAAAAAAGTCTGCAGCAATTGGATGTAACAAATTATTACAAATCGCCGGTAGAAACCGTAAAAGCTGGAAATCTGGCACATCTGAAAACCGTTTTCAGAATAGATGAAAATTTGTTAAAAGGTAAAATTCCCGCATTCGTCAGGTTGTTGCATCCTACCCCGGCGGTGGGCGGTCTTCCCAAAGAAGCGGCCATAAAACTGATAACAGCAACGGAACAGTACGACAGACGTTTTTATACCGGATTTTTAGGCCCCTGGAATTTAAACGACCGTCGGTGGCTATTTGTCAACTTAAGGTGCGCCGAATGGACGGAAAACGCACTGGGATTATACGTTGGAGGTGGGCTTACAGCCGCTTCCCTGCCGGAAGAGGAGTGGCGGGAAACAATAAATAAGTCGGAAACGCTCTTGGCTGTTGCTAAAAAAATACGACCTTTGCACCATGACATCGGATAAAATAAACGTAAGCCTTTTGCGCAGCCTTTTCGTGAAAAAAGGATTAACCGATATTGTTATTTCACCCGGAAGCCGGAACGCACCTATTGTCATTGCTTTTGCAGGAGACCCGGGAGTACGGGCTTACAGCATAGTGGATGAGCGTAGTGCCGCTTTTACTGCCCTCGGTATGGCCAAAGAAACCGGAAAAGCCGTTGCCATAGCTTCCACCTCGGGCACGGCACCGCTCAACTACAGTCCTGCGGTTGCCGAAGCCTTTTATCAAAAAATACCGTTGCTGATACTCACTGCCGACCGGCCTGAAAAACTGGTGGATGTGGGCGATGGACAAACCATCAGGCAACAGGGCATTTACAATAATTTCATTAAAAAAAGCTACAACCTGCCCGATTCCATCAGTACAAAAAAAGAGATTGCGGAAGCTGAAAAACTGATTAACGAAGCCATTGACCTGGCGCATTATCCCGAACCGGGACCGGTGCACATCAATCTGCCTTTCGACGAACCGCTGTACGGAAAAACGGAACAAGTCCCCGAACCTCATGTCATTGACTTTAAACCGAACCCAAACAGGATAAACAATGAAACCGTTGAGGCTTTTATCCGGCTTTTTAACAATACCGGTAAAATAATGATTTTGGCCGGTCAGCAATTGCCCGACGAAAACCTACGGAAACAGATTGAAAAACTGTCGTCGTTCCCGCAGGTTACCGTTCTTACCGAAACCACATCCAATTTCAACGGAAAACAGCTTATCGGATGCATTGACAATACACTCGCCACAATACAGGGACAGGAAGCCGGTTTCGCCCCCGATTTTCTCATCACTTTCGGCGATGCCGTGGTTTCCAAAAAGATTAAAAAATTTCTTCGTGAAAACAGACCGCACGAACACTGGCATATTTCCCCTTCGGGAGAAAAGCGGGACACCTATTTCAGTCTTACACAAACCGTTAAAGCCACTGCGGAAGACTTTTTCGTCCGGGTACTGAAAAAACTCAATGGCGTTGAAAGCAACTACAATAAACGTTGGTTAACCCAAAAAGAGAAAGCCGTAAAAACCCGTGATAATTTTTTGAAAAATATTCCCTTTACCGATTTCAAGGTTTACGATTGCCTGTTTAGAGCAATTCCCAGAGGAGGTAATTTGCATTTGGGAAACAGCACTCCGGTGCGTTACAGCCAGCTTTTCGGAAATATTGAAGGGTTTACTTTCTTTTCAAATCGCGGCGTCAGCGGTATTGACGGTCAGATATCAACCGCTGCGGGAATTTCGATGCTGTCGGAAAAAACAAATACCGTTATCACCGGCGACCTCGGTTTCTTTTACGATTCCAATGCTTTTATGAACAAATACCTGAAAGCAAACCTGAAAGTCATTATCATCAACAATGGCGGCGGCAGTATTTTCAGATTTATTCCCGGTCCCGATACTACACCGTTTCTTGAAGAATTTTTTGAATCAAAACACCATTGGAATGCCGAAGGAATTGCCCGCGCTTTTAACATCCATTACTACAGAGCTGCCAACGAATGGGAATTGAAAGCACAACTGCCGGTACTGTACAAAATGAACAAAAGACCGGGTATCTTAGAGATAATTACCTCGTCCGAACTGAGTACCGAAGTACTTAAAAACTTTTTTAAAACACTAACCGAAGTTTAAAATTAATGTAATAATGATGAGCATAAAATATTGGAAACCAGAAAATGAATTCCATTATTCCCCTCCTTGGAGAGCTTGTCCCGACTTTACGTCGGGAGGCGTAGGGGTGGGTCTGT
Organism: Bacteroidales bacterium; assembly: GCA_027022105.1. Taxonomy (GTDB): domain Bacteria; phylum Bacteroidota; class Bacteroidia; order Bacteroidales; family F082; genus Sulfidibacterium. Next base: position 7,132 of record JALVZH010000139.1, read on the forward strand.
TAGAAAGATATTCACTTTTCTGGTTTCAAATATTTTATAATACAGCTAATTGATTAGGCTTCATGCAAATTTAAAAAACAGCCATGTCATCCGAAAAAAATAATTATATCAATCCTCATTTAAGATTTAAAGATCAGGTGCCGGAAGGCACAACGGGATGGCAGAGCCCTTCCAACATTGCCCTTATAAAATACTGGGGAAAAAGAGCGGTACAGCTTCCCATGAATCCGTCGGTTAGTTTTACATTAAGCAAATCGGCCACCAGGACTACCGTACATTACAAACCTGCCGCAAAAAAAGAGAGCACTATTGCGTTTTACTTTGAAGGCGAAAGAAATCTGACTTTTGAGCAAAAAACCATTGCTTTTTTCAAAAACCTGCATTCCGTTTTTCCCTTTTTATCGCAAATGGATTTTGAAATCCGGTCGGAAAACAGCTTTCCCCATTCTGCCGGCATTGCCTCTTCGGCTTCGGGCATGAGCGCATTGGCAATGGCATTGTGCGATTTGGAGCGCACTTTTTTCGGTACATTGGATACAGATGAGGCGTTTTTACAAAAAGCTTCCTACATTGCCCGTCTCGGGTCGGGAAGCGCCTGCCGGTCGGTGTACGGTGGTGTTGCTCTTTGGGGAAAGACAGACCGGTTGCAAGATTCGTCGGATGAATTTGCGGTTCCGGTACCAAAGATACATCCCCTGTTCCGCCACTACCGCGACTATATCTTAATCGTAGATCCCCATAAGAAAAAGGTTTCGAGCCGGGCAGGACATGAACTTATGAAAACTAATCCGTTTGCACCGGCACGGTTCAAACAGGCAAACCAAAACCTTGCCATTCTGCTGAAAGCTCTGGAAACCGGGGATACGGATACATTTACAGATATTACGGAGTTGGAAGCCCTAACGCTGCATGCCATGATGATGACTTCACAACCGTCGTACATGCTGATGAAACCGGCTACCGTTTCCATCATCGAAAAAATCAGGGATTTCAGAAACCGGACGGGTATTCCGGTTGCATTCACACTTGACGCCGGACCCAACATCCACATGCTTTTCCCCGAAGAAAACGAAGAAAGTATAAAAGAATTTATTCGTACGGAACTAAGTGCTTATGTTACACCGGATTCCGTAATTGCCGACCGGGTTGGCAACGGACCGCAAAAAACAGAATAACCGGCTATGTTCAGAACTTTCCATTCCAAAATATTGCTGTTTGGCGAATATGCGCTTATGTGCGGTTCAGAAGCGTTGAGCATTCCCTACAACCGTTTGTACGGCAGATTCTCATTTGAAAAACAAGAGCAGCTTATATCCGGATTCAAACCGGAAGAGCACCTGCATAAATACCTGAAATACCTGAAATCACTACCGGCCCCGCAAGCCGGACTATTGAACCTGAATATCGAAACATTTGCTACGGATTTGGAGAAAGGGCTTACGGTGGAGAGCAACATTCCGCCGGGTTACGGACTGGGGAGTTCCGGTGCACTGGTGGCTGCCGTTTACGACCGTTATGCGAAAGAGAAACCGGCAATCAGGCAAGGTGATGCGCAGACGCTTGAACAATTGAGAACCGTTTTTTCGATTATGGAGTCCTATTTCCACGGAACAAGTTCCGGTTTTGACCCGTTGACCTGTTACCTGAACCGGCCGGTAAAACGCAACGGCGACGGAACCTTAAGCCTGGCAAATATGCCCGGCGGACATCCTGACGGCAAAGGGGCCCTTTTCCTGCTCGACACCCGGCACAGCGGAGAAACCATGCCTCTGGTAAAAGGTTTTATGGGACGTTGTAAGGCCGAAAAGTTCCAAAAAAAGATAAGGCAAACCCTGAACAACTATAACCGTTCGGGCATTGAATATTTCCTGAAAGCCGGTTTTGAAGGCTTGCAAGATGTATTTCAAAACATTTCGGCTTTTACCAGGGAAGAGTTTTCCGCCATGATACCCGAAGCCCTGTATGCCGACTGGGACAAAGGACTTGAAAGCGGAAGTTATTCCCTTAAACTTTGCGGTTCGGGCGGTGGCGGTATGATGTTGGGATACACCGCAGATATGCTTACCGCTTCAAAAATTCTTGATAAATGGAATTTGTATCCGGTAATCCGGTTTTAGAAAATCATTTTGAAAAGTCTGGCAGAAAAAAAGATTAAAAAGAATTTGACGGACAATGTATTCAGTTTTCACCGGACGAATTGAAAGCGACAAGCATCTTCCAATCAATCTCACCGTTCTTTTTGCAGAATCTGTTTCCAAATTCCAGTGTAAACATATTAATCCGTTTTGAGTAGGCTTCCATAAATTCCTCATTCTTTTCTTTGGCTTTATGCCCTAACGGTTCAATAATTTCGGTATAAAGATGCTCATCGCCTGAGATAAATTCCCAAAATCTCTGTCCGCAATATTTAAAATAGTCCCCCTTATCAGGGTTACGGTCTTTCCCGTAACAGCAACCGTTAACACAAGCAATATTCAAACGGGAATTACTCGTCCTCAATGTTTTTTGTGCCGTTTTAAAATCGGAAATCATTTTTGATATTTGGCTGCTGTTTCCCCAATTCGAACCTGATTTTATATTAACAATATACCGGATATTATCTTTATCAAATTCCAGGTCAACTCCTTTTATTCCTGATTTCCAGCCACCATAAACTTTATTATTGATAAATATTGCAAGTCCTTCGAGCCAGTCTCCGAAAATCGTTTCTTCATTTGATGAAATATGAGCATCCAGAATTCCTCTTACAATTTGTTCGGCTGTCAGTACGTTCTTTGCTTTAAACAGATAGGGATTTTTTCTTTTCAAAACCTTACTTAATCTTAATGAATCCAGGCTTGCAATTCTTTTGGTATGAAAAGAACCGATATTTTGCTCAACATACTCAACGACATCAATTAAATTCATTATTTACCGTATTTTTGCTTTGGTTCGAATAAATACATTTCAACAACCGGAAGTTGTGCTTTCACCATTTCATAATATTCCGGTTTAATATCAATTCCGATTGAATTCCTTCTCAATCTGTTGGCAACAATATTTGTTGTGCCCGAACCCATAAAAGGGTCTAAAACAGTATCTCCCGGCTTTGTAAACAGTTTAATAAACCATTCCGGCAAACCTTCGGGAAATGCAGCGCTATGATTTTTATTGTTGCATTCCGTTGCAAGATGTAAAACATTTGTCGGATATGCTTTATCTCTTTTTAACCAATTTGATATATTTTTCCCAAATCCGCTACCCACCTTCGATTCATCTCTCTTTTTATCAGTCTCGCTAAGGTTCTTCAATCTTGTTTTAGCCCAGTCACCCATGGGAATCATTACCTCTTCCTGATACATGTTGAATTTCCTGTTTTTATTAAATTGCAGCAATCTCTCCCACGAATCTCTGAACCTGTTGGGCCATTTCCCGGGATAACTGTTTTTCTTATGCCAGATAAATTCCTCTGTCCAAAGCCATCCCTGTTTTCTCATGGCCAGTATTAATTCCAGAACATACGTACTTCTTTCACCATTAACCACTTTTTCTTTTATATTTAAAACAAAAGTTCCGGTCGGTTTCAAAACCCGTAGCATTTGTTCACTTTTGGGTAAAAACCAATCAACATAATGAGCATGATG
>JALVZH010000140.1 GCA_027022105.1 Bacteroidales bacterium
ACAAACTGATCGTAAGTAAAGTTCCTGTTGCCGTTTTTTCCGGGTGAAAAAAAGAGAGAATCAATAAACAAAAAAAGAAAGAAAAGTCCTATCCAATAATAAATCGAAAATTTATCGTTTTTTTTCTTGTTATTTTTATTTTTTATAATAAGTTATCATTTTTTTTACTATTCTGCTCTTACTGCCAATAGTACAGGATTTTATCCATTGTTTAACAAAAAAACTGTTTTGTGTTTCAAAATAAACTTCAAACAAGTTTCGAAACAAACGGTATAATTTTCATCTTTGTAAAAAAAAAAATTTTGAAAAAGGGTGTTTTACAAATTCTATTGATGCTTTTGGCAATTTCCGTTTGGAATTGCGCACATCAGGTAATGCCTTCGGGTGGCCCCAAAGATACCGCACCACCAAAAATTATTGAAGAAATCCCCCCAAGCGGAAGCACAAATTTTACCGGTAACAGGTTCATGATCAAATTTGACGAGTTTGTGGAACTTGATCAGATAAACAAGCAGTTATTGATTTCACCACCCATGCTAAAAATGCCCGGTTTTCATATAAAAGGAAAAACGCTGATTGTAAAATTCAACGAACCGTTAAAGCCCAATACCACCTATTCGGTTTATTTTGGATCAGCCATTGTTGACATTACGGAAAAAAATCCGCTGGCAAATTACAGCTATATTTTTTCAACAGGCCCGACCATCGATTCCATGAGTCTTTCGGGAACGCTTGTTAATGCTTTTGATTTAAAACCTGTTGAAGATGTTTATGTAATGCTTTATAAGGATAATAACGACACCATTTCCCTCGATTCGATGCCGCTTCTTGTAAAACCTTATTATGTAAGCAAAACCGATAAATCGGGAAAATTCAGATTTAAAGCGTTGGCGGATACCGCTTATCTTATTTTCGGGCTGAACGATAAAAACAACAGTCTTACCTTTGATCAACCTACCGAAGAAATCGCTTTTGCGGACAGCCTTGTCAGGCCGCAGTATATTGCCCCTTCCAAAGTTGATACTGTTGTCAGAGATACATTAATACGTGGTTCCGACACATTGGCGTCCGTTTTATCCGATTCAACTTTGATGATAAACGGTATTGATTCGACAGAAATCCGACAGGATACGGAAATCCTGCAAACCCCAACTGTTTACGAACTCTTCATGTTTGTTAATGAAGATACGGTGCAAAAAGTTATGGAAGCAAAAGCGGAAAGCCCTGACAAACTCAGGTTTGTATTCTCGTTGCCGGGCGATTCCGTCAAAATCGAACCGGTGGAAACAGATACCGGCTCGCTGCACTTTGTAACAGACCACAGCAGATACAACGATACCGTTTGGTGGTTGTTGAAAGAACCGCATCCCGACACGCTAAACCTGCTTTTTCTGAATGGAAAGGACACCTTGGAAAAGAGAACATTGCAGCTTATTGCAAAAGAAAAAAGAGCCACAAGAAAAAACAGAAAAGAAAACGAAGAGAAAAAAAGTTTGCAGTTTAATGTAAACCTCAGAGGGATTATAAAACCCGGACAATCGCCGGTAATCATTTTTGAACAGCCTGTCCGTCGGTTCGACAACGATTCGGTTCTTCTCGTTGCAGGAAACGATTCGGTTTACAAACCTGAGTACCGTTTTGCAGATACGCTTCACAGAAAGATATTTTTCCCGTTGGCGGTTAAGCCCGGAACAACATACCGGTTGTTAATACCCGATTCGACAGTGTGGGACTGGAATGGTTATACAAATGAGAAAATCGATATTTCGTTGCGTGCTAAAGAGGATAAAGAATACGGTAAGCTAACGTTTAAAGTACATGTCGGAATAAGTACTCCTCACATCATCCAAATGCTCGACCCCAACGAGAAAATCATTGTTCAAAAAAGGTTTGCAAAAGATACGGTTTTCCGCTTTAATTACCTCGATCCCGCTAAATACAAAATAAAGGTTATATTCGATGACAACGGTAACGGAAAATGGGATACCGGTAATTATTTGCAAAAACGCCAGCCCGAGCGGGTACTCTGGTTTCCGAAAGAGATGGATATAAAAGCCAATTGGGAATATGAAGAGGAGTGGAGGATAGAGTAAGGTAATCTGTTTTTTGCCGTTTTCCTTTTTCGGCCCGTTGGCATGTTTTATTTACGGTAAAAGCAGATTTACTTTATAAAATAATCTCTCCGTTAACAACTTTGGGAACAACCTGATATTTATTGGTTTGCAGGCAGTATTCCACATCTTTTGCAAAGCCGTTTCTGATGAGCAGATTCAGATGATAACAATCGTTAAGCAATTCCCTCAGGTTTCCTTTGCCGGTATTATATGCTTTAAGTATGGTTAGCGTAAAATCGGATAGTTGCACTTCATTATTTATCATTAATTTGTCCGTAATCATTGCGGCACACATGGCATCGTCCATCGAAAAGGTGTTGTTGGTACCTGAGCAAACCAAAGCCACCTGCTCTTTACCGTTCAACTTCTTAACCACCGCATCAACATTCAGAAACGAGCCGATAAATATCTCTTTTGCATTGTTAATTCTGTTCAGCGCCTTTGTTCCGTTCGATGTTGTCAGAACAATCGTTTTGCCCGAGACAATTTCTTTTTTATAATCCAAAGGTGAATTACCGAGATGGAATCCGTCCGGTTTCCGGGTATCCCTTTCCCCTGCCAACAAACAATTGCTTCTTTTGTTGTCCGCTGTATCAAAAGCTTTTTCAACGGTTTCGACAGGAACAACGGATTGAGCTCCGTTGAAAAGCGCCGTAACTATTACCGATGAAGCACGCAAAACATCGATTACCACAACCGATTTGTTTTCTGTTAAGTCATCACGGATTGCAGAAGCATAAGGAATAACATCAATATTCATATTTAGGTTACTATGGAATCTATTATTCGTTTTTTAAAGAAATCAAAAATATAAAAAATCACTCTGCATTCAATTTAACCGTTTTTTAAGGGACACATATTTATTTTTATCAGGGCGGCCGGGCGGGCTGTCCGCTTGTAGTCCTCGCCGGCAGGGCTGTTCGGCTACAATGCGGCTGCGGGGTCTTTGCTCACCGCTCAGCCTCCTCGCCGCAAGCCTCACAAGCCCTGCTGCCTGCGGGCTACCGCTCCCATCCCTGCCGCTGTTTCCGTTCATAATTCTAATATCTGATGTCGGATATCTTACATCCAATTCCCAAAAAAACCTAAAATTATTCCCTTTATAGTCATCTTATTTAAAATAATTCTTAATTTTGCAGAAGTAATAAAAACATTTTAAAAACAGAATATTATGTCAGTATTAGTTGGAAAAAAAGCTCCTCTGTTT
>JALVZH010000141.1 GCA_027022105.1 Bacteroidales bacterium
GCTCTCAACACAGGGAAAATGGAATACCTGCCGTGATAAGAAGTTCACCCGTTTTCAAGTGCCTTTTCAGTTTACCATGGAAGGAACCGTAACCAACGAAGAGGATGCGGCTATTGTTCTCGAAGGCAAAAACCCGGGCTATGCCTGTACCAGCGATTCGGTTTATCTGAAAAGAGCCTTGAAATACCTCGATAAGAAAAAGCCGAAAAAAGCCATTAAGTCCATCGAAATACTTATTCAGCGCAATCCTTACACTACCGGGTATTACGACCTGCTGAAAAAAGCCATTACCGCCAGGGATGCTGACAGCAGAAAAAAGAAGAAAAAGAAAAAAGAATAGTTTAATCTTATTTCAAATCATCCAATCCTTGTTGTGCCGACGCATCTTCCGGATTGTAAAGAAGCGCCTTTTGAAAAAGCACCTTTGCTTCACGGGTTTTTCCCAGTTTCAGGTTGGTCCAGGCCAGCATGATTACCGAATCGTAATCAAACGGATAATGATTAACCACTTTGGTAAAATATTTTTTTGCCAGCTCATAGTTTTCGCGGCCATAGTAGATTAGCCCGAGCCGGTAATTCACCAGACTGTTTTGCGGGTCCAGTTCCAGGATTTTCAGATACTGGTTCTCCACCATTGTCCAGTTGCCCATAGCCGCAGCAGGATTTACCAGCCCCAGCCGTGCTTCGATAGACAGCGGCTTTAATTTAACACACTTTTGATAATAGGGCAGCGATTCGGAAAAGAGGCCTGCCGAATATTTTAACCAACCCAGCCGCAAGTTAATCTCATAACTGTTTTCGTCATATACCGCAAGCAGCGGTTCGATGGCTTTATTGATGTTTCCCTCTTTTTCCTGTGCATAAGATGTTGCAAAAGCCTCTTTAATTTTTTCAAAATCCTGTGCGTTGGCCTGCATGGTAAATACTACCAGCAAAATGACCCATGTTCTTTTTAAAATTTCCATATTAATTCAAGTATTATATTATTCGATTGATAATTAAACGACTCTGAAATGTCTTCATTGTTTTCCTTGTCGAAAGTTGCATATTTTCCCTCAATGTCAAAATATTGATACCTGAGGTTTATGTTGGCATGCTTTCCTGCATAAAACAAAAGATTTATTCCTGCCAAAAAGTTTACCTTTTCGGGAAGATTATAAACCACAAACCCCTTTGAAAACTGGACATTTGAAAAATCGCCCTGTCTGTATGCAGCCTCAACCCATAATTTCGGGAACAGTTTTATGCCCACCGTTTGAGCACCGAGCCACCTCGCCGGTGATTTTTGTTCACCGAAAACCGTTATGCGGGAAATTCCATACAGATTTGTATTTCCAAAAGGATAGTAAAGCAATTCCGCACTTACCTGTTGCTGTTTGTACCCGTTGAGGTTTCCCAACGAAATTTCCGCATTTAATTTTATCACATCCCAGTTTTTCTGCAACCAAATTCCGGCTATAAAGTTAAAAAACGAGGCGTTAACCATTGTAAAACCATAGTAATCCTGCGGGTAATCAAAGGTTTCATACCGATCTTCGGATGCCAGATAATAAGCCGTATCGGTTTTTGTAATGAGCCGGTACTCCTGATTTACCTTTTGGCTTTTCAGGTAAATCAAATTTGCAAAAACTCCTGCCGACCAACCGTTATTCATCTGATAACCAATATTAAAATAAAAATTATTTTGTAAAATTTTTGTATCAAAAGAGACATCGTATTGTGCCACGGTATCCGAAAAATAGTTTTGATATCCCCACGACTGCTGAACGGTACTGTCTCTTTTCAGACCGAACTCCCTGTATTGAAACCGGTTTGTTTTGTCAACCGAAAGGTAATCATAACCGAGATAAAGCGACAGTGTATTAAAAAAGCGAAGAGATGCCCCAAAGTGTCCGTATTTTTGGTCTTTCAGCAGCAACTGTTTGCCCATTATACTGTCGTTACCCATCAGGTAAATATTTCTGTTTTTATCGTAGTTATTGCTGAATTTATAACCTGACGATACATCAATGTTTTCCAATATTTCAGGTTTAATGCCAAGTTTTTTTTTCAAAGACGGCGTAAAACGGCGGGTGAGTTTTTTTGCCTCTGTAACATTGCCGGTCAGTAGGTAACTGTTGTACAGATAAGATAAAGCCGCGGGATCATCTTTTGAGAACTTTAATGCTTTTTTAAAATGATTTGTTGCAAAAAAAGTTTTGTTTTGCATATAACGGGCTATCCCCAAGCGCATCCTTAAATAATAATAGTCAATATCATTGTGCAAAACCGCTTTCCCCGCCCGCACCAGCGAATCCCACTGCTGCCCGGTGTACAGGGCATAGGTAAGCGAGTCGGCCGTTTTGAAATTCAACGGTTGCTGCGCCTCTGCCGCTGCTTGCAACAGTAAAACCATTAGCACGAAAAACAGTTTTTTCAAGTTCATATTCTCTTTGCGGTTATTGTGTTCTCACCTTTTTTGAATACTTTTAATGTGCTTACCTGCCGGTTTTCTATTTCAGTTTCAAATTCATATGTAATCAGATCTTTATACCTTAATCCGAATGTAACTTTTGATTTTAATAAAATTTTTGTGCCGTTATCATTTTCCTTTTTATCAACATATTGCAGGTTGTAACCGGCTTTCAGAAAACGGTAAAAGGGAATGAGAAAATCCTGCAAAACAAGCAAGCTTTTATACGGGAAAAGGTTCAACGGAATGGAATCTTTAAGTTTCAGATTTTTATAAAATCCGGTAAGTACTTTAAAGTTTGACAGATAAAAATAGTATAGCAACGTGTCTTTTCTCCCTTTGTAACCTGTAAAATAGAAGGTATTTCCAATATTTTTAAAGTAAGCTTTTGCACCGGATTTCTCACATTCAAGATAGGAATTGTTGTAATAATCGGTTACAATGTGCCAGGTGGTTTTTTCCGTTTTTCCGTTCCGGAAAATTTCAAACACCAGCTTTTCGCCGGGCACAAAATGAAATGCTTTTTTCAGATCTTTGTCTTCCTGTACATTAAATACCGTTTCATCCTGTTGGGGATAAGCAGCCGAAAAAAAGCGGATTTCTTTTTCTTCCTGAATAAGATAAGATGAAAGGGGATACTTTAATGTTTTAGAACCGATTTCGGGAGTGGCTTGCATTTGGAAATGCAGGTGCGGCTGCGGCGAACGTCCCGAATTTCCGGTATATGCCAGCAGGTCGCCCTCCTTTACGGCATCGCCCTCTTTTACTTTTATGCTTCCTTTTTTCAGGTGGCTGAGTTGCGAATAGAGTTGTTCGGCATGTTTTATTACAATGGTATTCCCCCAATTC
>JALVZH010000142.1 GCA_027022105.1 Bacteroidales bacterium
CTTTATGAGAATTCAAAATCCTTACAATCGAATTCCACCGTCGTGAGGCAGCACTTCGCCCGTAACGTATCGCGACAGCGGCGACAACAGCCATGCTGCCAATGTGGCGGCTTCCTCCGGCGAAGCCATCTTCCCGACCGGAATCTCTTTTTCAAACTGTTGTCCGGCTTCATCTTCTGAAATTCCTTCCATCTCCGCTTTCTTTTTAAACAGACGCTCCAAAGCGGCTGTCCGGTGGTAGCCCGGAGCCAGCACATTCAGGGTAATGCCATACGGAGCCATCTGTTTGGCAACGGTTTTTACAAAACCCACCACAGCCGGACGCAATGCGTTGCTCAGGATTAAATTGTCAACCGGTTGCAAAACCGAAACACTCTCGATGTACAGCAAACGTCCGTAATGTTGCGGTTTCATTATCTCCAGCAGTTTCTCCGTCAGCGCTATTTTCCATTTAACCACACTGTTCCAGGCGTTGTCCCAGTCGTTGAGTGTAAAGTCGGAAAAACCGCCTGCCGGAGGGCCTCCGGCATTTATCAATGCACCCGAAAGCGGAACGCCGGAAAGATTGTTTATTAGCGTGTTATGAAAATCCAAATCGAAAAGGTCACCTGTTAGAATGGATATGTTCCGGGGAAACCGACTTTGTAATTCAAACAACTTGCTTTCCGTACGGCTAACGGCCAAAACTTCTGCCCCTTCCCCTGCCAGTTGAAGCGCCACAGCCTTTCCGAAACCGCTGCCGGCACCACATACCAAAAACCGTTTCCCTTTTATTTCAATGTTCATTTTTCTCAATCATTTTCCAAATCGCCAAATTCCTCTTCATCCTGTTTTCTGAGTTCTTCCTCCAGCATCGATTTGATATCCTGCAAAAATTCTTTTGTTTTTTTTAATGTGGCAATCAGTTCCACCTTTTCTCCGGCCTTATCACTATGGTATTTCTCAAAATATTCGCGGGTTCCCTGGATGGTCATTCCCCGCTCTTTTATCAAATGATAAACTATGGTGATTCGATCCAAATCTTTCCTGGTATAATAGCGCCTTCCTTTGGCATTTTTACGGGGTTTGATAAAATCAAATTGTTGTTCCCAGTATCGTATTAAAGAGGTACTTACATTAAATTTCCGTGCTACCTCACCTATTTTAAAATATACCTTTTCTGCCATATTTTGTTAATCAAGCGATTGGGAAGGCAACTTCGACAATTCAAGCATACGGTTATACTCCTCGGGGGTAAGGTCGTTGAAGAAATAGTAAATGGGATTTACCGTTCTGCCGTTTTTTCTTATTTCGTAATGCAGGTGGGGGGCTGTTGACTTGCCCGAATTTCCCACATAACCTATCAGTTGCCCGCGGGTTACCTTTTCACCTCTTTTTACAATAAATTTGCTCAGGTGTGCATAAAAGGTATGATAACCGTAACCATGGTCAATTTCAATACTGTTTCCGTAACCTCTTCTGGAACGCCTTACTTTTATAACCTTTCCGTTTCCGGTGGCATAAATGGGGGTTCCTTTGGGCGCCGAGAAATCAACTCCCGCATGGAATTTTTTTACTTTATAAATGGGGTCGATACGGTAGCCGTAATAGGAAGATATTCGTTTCAAATCCAGGTTTTTCACCGGTTGAATGGCAGGAATACCGGCCAGCATCTTCTCCTTGTTGCGGGCCATTTTATATACCTCGTCAAACGATTTCGACTGTACATAAATTTCGCTGGTAAGTTTATCTAATTTTTTTGCCGTTTCGATAAGCAGTCTGGAATTTGAATATCCTTCCAGTTCGCTGTAACGGTCAACACCGCCAAAACCTGCTTCTCTCACATCTTTGGGAACAGGTTCCGCTTCAAAAATAACCCGGTAAATATTATCGTCGCGGTAGGCCAGTTCGTCCATCAGTTTTTGCAGTTTATCCAGCTTTTTATTCATCATCTCATATTGCAGCTTGTATTGCGCAATTTCCCTGGCCTGCATACGTTCTTTGGGCGAATTGAAAAAAGTAAAGGACAAAAAGACCAAAACCACCGAAAATGCCAACGCAACAATCAAAAACAGGAAAAACCTGAACGCTTTCTGTGCGGGAGTGTATTTCAACTCTTCGTAAGCCAGTGTCTTCTCGTTAAAGATGTATTTGGTTTTAGCCATACTTTATGTAAAAGGTAGCGCAAAGTTAATGAAATAGCGTACATTTGCAAGTTTAAAATTTTATAATAATTCACAAAAATCTGTTAATAGTTTGACAATGAACTCCAAAGAGATAAGAAAAGCATTTCTGGATTTTTTTAAAAGCAAAGGGCACGAGATTGTCCCGTCGGCACCCATGGTGGTAAAGGACGACCCCACACTTATGTTTACCAATGCGGGAATGAACCAGTTTAAAGACATTTTCCTCGGCAATACCCCGCCTAAATTCAAAAGGGTTGCCGATACGCAAAAATGCCTGCGCGTTTCGGGAAAACACAACGATTTGGAAGAGGTGGGCCACGATACATACCACCACACCATGTTCGAAATGCTGGGTAACTGGTCTTTCGGCGACTATTTTAAAAAAGAAGCCGTTGAATGGGCATGGGAACTGTTGACAGATGTTTACGGAATAGAAAAAGACAGCCTTTATGTAACTGTTTTCGGGGGAGATAAAAACGAAGGGCTTGAACGCGACGACGAAGCTTACGGATTTTGGAAGAAGATTGTTCCCGAAGACAGAATTCTTTATGGAAACAAAAAAGATAATTTCTGGGAAATGGGCGATACCGGCCCCTGCGGCCCCTGTTCGGAAATACATATTGATTTAAGGTCGGAAAAAGAACGCAACAAAATTCCCGGAAAAGAACTTGTTAACAAAGACCACCCGGAAGTTATTGAAATATGGAATCTGGTTTTTATTGAATTTAACCGGCTGGCATCGGGCAAACTGGAACCGCTGCCACAAAAACACATCGATACGGGTATGGGGTTCGAGCGCCTTACCATGGCTTTGCAAGGAGTTAAATCCAATTACGATACCGATATATTTCAACCGCTGATTCAGGAACTGGCACACATTTCGGGAACCAAATACGGTGATTCGGAAAAAACGGACATTGCCCTCAGGGTGGTTGCCGACCACCTGCGTGCCGTATCGTTTGCCATTGCCGACGGCCAGTTGCCTTCCAATACGGGAGCCGGTTACGTTATCCGCCGAATACTGAGGCGTGCAGTCCGTTACGGATTTACGTTCCTCAAAATGGAAGAACCTTTTATTTACAGGCTTTTGCCGGTATTGGTAAACCAAATGAAAGAGGTTTTTCCCGAATTGGAAAAGCAGCAAAAACTGATAGAACAGGTTGTAAAAGAGGAGGAAAGCGCATTTTTGAAAACCCTTGCCATGGGAATCCGCCGTTTTGAAACCTTTATTGAAAACAATAAAAACATAAAAACCATTCCCGGTGATTTTGCCTTCGAGTTGTTCGATACTTTCGGCTTCCCTATTGATTTGACACAACTGATGGCCAGAGAAAAAGGGCTTGACGTGGACATGGAAGGTTTTCATAAAGGTCTTGAAGCACAAAAAAACAGGTCGCGCACCGCTGCCGCCAAAGAATCGTCCGACTGGATTGAATTAAGAGAAAGTACCGAAACCGTTTTTACCGGTTACAACTCTTTGGAAGAGAAGGTGCACATTGTAAAGTACAGAAAGGTGCTGTCCAAAAAGAAAACCGTTTATGAGATAGTGCTCGACAAAACACCTTTTTATGCCGAATCGGGAGGACAGGTTGGCGATACCGGAGTTTTACAGTCTGATTATGAGACCATACAGGTGATTGATACAAAAAAGGAAAACAACCTGTGGGTACATATTTGCGCCGAAGAACCCAAACATCCCGAAGTGGAATTCAGAGCGAAAGTTGATGCTGTCAAAAGAAAACTCACTGCCAACAACCACAGCGCCACCCACCTGATGCATGCGGCATTGAGACAGGTATTGGGGACACATGTAGAGCAAAAAGGTTCGCTGGTTGACCACGAGCGACTTCGTTTCGATTTTTCCCATTTCGGCAAAATGACCGATGAAGAAATCAGGAAAGTAGAACATTTGGTAAATGAAAAGATACGGGAAAATATTCCGGTAAACATCAAAGAGGGAATACCCATTGAGGAGGCAAAAGCCATGGGTGCCATGGCGCTGTTCGGCGAAAAATACGGCGATAAAGTACGCGTAGTTACCTTCGATCCCGAATACTCGGTTGAGCTGTGCGGAGGCATCCATGTGGCCATGACGGGACAAATAGGATGCTTTAAAATTGTTTCCGAAAGCGGTATTGCCGCCGGCGTGCGACGAATTGAGGCCATCACAGCGGGCAAAGCCGAAGAATATTTCGACAACCAGACGGATTTATTGAAAAACCTTAAAGGATTATTTAAAAACCAACCCGATTTGTTACATGCCGTAAAACACCTTATCGAAGAGAACCGTATTTTCCAAAAACAGGTAGAAATGTACCGGAAAGAGAAAGCTGCCAATTTGGGAAACACTCTTTTTGCCGAGGCCGAAAAGATTGGAAACGTCTCATTCATAGCGAAAAAGGTGGATGTTGATGCAGCATCAGTAAAAAATCTGGCACATAAATTGCGCAGCATGGCCGGCAATGTTTTCGTAGTGCTGGCCGTAACGCAAGGCCCCAAGGTAAATCTTGTGGTCGGTTTGTCCGACGAACTGGTAAAACAAAAAGGAGCCGATGCAGGTGCAATTATCCGCGAAATCGCAGGTTTTATAAAAGGCGGTGGCGGCGGACAACCGCATTTGGCAATGGCCGGCGGTAAAGATGCTTCGGGAATTACAACCGCTTTTGATGAAGCACGGCGTATTGCCGGAAACATTTAAATTAATAATAAATGCCGGTTTTTTCAACATAAACACGGCTTTAAATATTGATAATTAAGATATTATACTTTTTTATCTTTGTTAATAAGTAAATTTTTATTCGACCGGAATTGTTGATTTTTTTAGCAAATTTGGTTAGCTTTACAGCGTGTAAAATATTGACTTTATGAAAAATCAAAACCATAGATTATTTTCAATACATTTTATCCGGATTACAATCCTTGTATTGGTATTCGTCCCGTTTTTTCTCTTTGCTCAAAACACTAAGAAAAAGTGTGAAGACACTGATGCAAATGATTTGATTAATTTTTCAACATTGAGCGATGTTGAATCAAGCATCAATTCGGCTACGGGATGGTCAAGGCAGGATAACGGTCGTTGGATTTCAGATAATAACCGCATCCCCTATACCGATGAAAAAACCAACAAAAGCAATGCTCCTGACCGCAAATTGGGACTGGACAATTTTATTGCCCTTGAAATGCGAAAGCTGATGATCAACGACAGACAATACAATGTTTTGATAAAAAAATACCACGACGGCGAGTATGAATTTCCAATCTTGAAAGAAGGTTGGGAAGATTACAAGTCACTCGATTTTTATGTATTCGACGGAAGAAAACTGAAGGAAATTCTTCCCCACGACATTCCCTGGAATACCAAATATGCAGTAAACCTTGATGTTTTTGCCAGAGGAACCATTAAAAGATACGACAAAAAGCACTGGGAAGACATTTTGGTGGGAATGGCACAGCAGGTGGAAAATGCCGAAAGAGTAAACGGGTGGAATCTGGTTATGGGTGTTTATCCCATTAAAAACGGCGACAAAGAGGTGTGCCGTTTCCGCCTGATCAAATCTTTTGATAATGCTTATTTACCAACTGTTTATACTGCACCGGATAACTGGGAACGGGTCTTCGACAGAAGTTTTTACGAAGTAAGTTTTTTTAAATTTAAAGATTTTATTCGCTCAGCAGAAGAAAATTATATCCCCGTTGATCCCAATGTGGATTTGGTACGCGACCCGTTCCAAAACTACTATAACTGGGGAGTACTTAAATACAAAACCGGCGATTATCCCGCAGCCATTGAATATTTTATAAAAGCGTTGGAAGTAAATCCTAATACCGATAATTTTCTGATTTACTCATATCTTGCCAATGCGGAACACAAGATGCACAAGTTTGGCGATGCCATCGGATACTACGACAAAGCTCTTGAATTGCAGCCCAAAGATATTATGGATTATTCCAACTGGGTTAAGAACTACTACAACAGGGGCGTAAGTAAATTCAACCTCGATGACCTGCAAGGGGCCTGTAAAGACTGGAAAAAAGCCCTTGAACTCGGATTTGGCCCGGCCCACGACTACATTATGGAGTATTGTGAAGATGAAGAACAAAAATAACCGGAGATTATGAAAGTAGTAAAATCGTCACATCTGTTTGTTCCGGTTTGTAAAACGTCTTGTAAATTTCATCTTCTGTTTTTCGTATTGATTATCACAGGTCTTTTTACTGCTCCTGTTTCATTGGCACAGCAGCCGCCTGTCAGCCGGAATTCTTTTTCCGATAACTGGATGTTTACCCCCACTGTGGGATTTACGCAGTTTTACGGCGATATCAGCAGCCAGAACTTTTTTCAGAAATTTAAAGGGGCCACTTCCATAGGAGCCGATTTTACCGCGCGAAAAATGTTTACTCCCGTATTTGGTGCAGGTGCCAACATCTATTACCACCTGATAAGAAGCGCAAAATACAATATGGGTAACGGAACGCCGGTAAATTTTCAGGTTTACGGAAACTACTTCGATTTTAATGTCAGAGGGTATTTGGATTTCCTGAACCTGTTTACCACATATTCTATTGACAACCGTTTCAGCTTGTTGGGAAGTCTGGGAATTGGTTACGGATTTTGGAATTCCACGCTAACAGATAACAATACGGGTACTTCCGTTTCCACGGGGCAGGCCTCGGGAGCCAATGTTTATAAAAGAAGCGCTTTTGTGGTACCCATAGGGCTTACGGGCAGCTATCGGTTTACCGACAACTGGTCGGTGGATTTGGGTGTTGATTTCCGTACCGTTTTAAACGATGATGTGGACGTTTGGCGCGACGGGTTTAAATTCGACCAGTTGCTTTATGTAAAAACGGGCGTAACCTATTATCTTAATTACGGTTGGGGTCACCGAAGAAGACCCAAAGTGCAAGTTGAAGATGATGAGTGCTGCGAAGAACAAAAACCGATGGCCCCCATTCCGGTTTACGATTACAGGCCGCCGAGCAAGCGTACTTCTGCAAAACCTGCACATATAGAACCCGTTGAAACCGCACAGCCGGAACCGGTTGAGGTAAAAACAACCCTGCCGCAAGGTTTTGAATACAGGGTACAGATTATGGCCAAAGCCAAAAGGCGTGAAAACACCGACCGTCTGCAGGCACGCTACAACCTCGACTATCCTGTGGAAGAGCATTTCCAGGACGGACTGTGGCTTTATACCGTAGGACACTTCTCATCCTATAACGAAGCTTTGCAGGCCGCCCGCAAAATAAAAAACAAAGGTGTATTCGATGCTTTTGTAACCGCTTACCAAAACGGTCGCCGTATTCCGCTGACAAAATCCATGAGGAAATAAAGCCGGTAAAATCAGCTTTATATAAATCAAATAGGGATATTTATTTTGTTCGATTATTCTATCAAAAAGATGATTTTAACTCGTGTAATTCGATGATTTTCTTTTTCATCTCATCGAATTACGCTAATTTAACGAATTGTAGTTTTTCTTTATGCCGTCGGCATAAAGAAAATCGAAGATTGATTCCTCTTAATAACTATTATGTTTCAGCAAAGATTCTCTTTCCGGTGATTTCAAAAACACCTTAAATTGAAATAATGGCACCGGATCGTATCCGCTGGTGCCCCAGGGGTGGCAACGTGAAATGCGCTCGGCAGCCATGGAGCCGCCTTTGATAAGGCCGAAACGTTTAACCGCTTCGATACTGTATTGCGAACAGGTAGGCGTATGACGGCACGAAGCCGGTGTTAAAGGTGAGATGACATATCTGTAAAAATGAACCGGCAGCAGCGCAATGTTTATTCCTATGTTTTTGTATTTCTCTTCCATTCCGGTTGCAAAAGTAACGAAAACAAATACCGGTATTACTTTCTAAACGCAAACCCGATACTGACACCCAAATGGAATGTTGGCGAGTGCGATACCAAATAACAAAAGCTGTCCTCGTAATCCGGTTCCTGACCCTCAAAAGGATCTAAAAATATTCTTTCTTTTTGAAAAATAACCCTGTATCCGATTCCCCCGTAATAATTTATGAGGAATCTGCCGGATAATACGGATTGAATACCGAATAAGAGCTTTACCCCGGCAACGTTTTTCCAAACATCCAGCTCTCCTTGAAGTACTTGCGAATTAACTATTATTGGTTCCGTAGTTTTAGAATATTTATACAGAATCTGCGGGTTTATGTAAAAACCCACAGGGACCTGCATCTTTTCATTATTCCGGTACCGGCGATAACCCGCTTGTAACTTTATTCCACTGGCAGGACTATCGTCATAACCCACATCTTCATCAAATAAAAGTTTTCCGGGGACAAACCCTTCCGAACAGACAAAAATATCATGGTAAATCCATGACAAATCAATATCCATTGAAACACCGGGTTTCATTATACGTTCATATCCCAACAATATTTCACCCGGCAAAATTGTATTAAAAGGATAAAAAGCGATAATCTGCTTTGCATTGAATCTGATTGTCGAATCTTGTGCAACAGTTGACAAAGCCGCAGAGAATAAAATCAATATGATGAGTAAGGCCCTTTTCATGGTGATGGTATGAAATTATTTGTGTTTGTAAAACCGTTGATCGCTTTTTTTAAAAGAATATTTTACCCCGAGTACCAACTGCATATTATTACCGCTTATGCCCGCCCCATATTGGGTTACAAATCCATGATAAAATTGTGTAAAAACCGACATACGATCCGTAAAGCGGAATCCCAATCCCAATTGGATGCCGAGATCAATTTCTTCGTAAAAATGGTTAATCCAATTCTTATCAATATTTGTAATCTGATTATCAACACACTTTTTTAAGCCGTCTGTTTTACCTTTCGACAGTACCGGATAGGTAAGATTAGAGAAAATATCAAACCAAACGGGCCCAATATCCCAACCTATGGTAAATAAAAAACCTGCATAAGCCGATCTGCTTTTAACAAAATAATAATAGTTTTTGTCTTGACTGCAATACAAAGACTCACTGATTTTCTTTTTTATATTGATTTGCCTGATAAGTAACGAAGAACCGACAAAAAATGATTTCTTTAAATTAACACGGTGACTAACACTAAGATACCAGGAAAACTGCGGTATTGATTTTTCTCCGTCATTAAACTTGCTTAAACCGGCTGCTGCATTTAAGTTCAACTCGCTTTGTCCGTATATTGCCGGCGAAACAAACAGAATAAGTATAAGAAGTCTTTTCATATAGATGGGCTGATAAGTTGCAGGGTATAAAGGTAAAGAAATATTTGTTTCCGGTCAACAGGTTTTTTTCTTACCTTTGTTTCTGCCTATAAACCAGATAACAGTAAACCTATATAAAATTAGCCTAATGGTAGTTTGTATAAAAATGACCAAATAATTAACCTAAAACAAGTTAAATAATAATAATGACACGAATTTCTTTCCTTTTAATTTTATTTGTAATGCCGGCATGTTTTACAAATATTCCGGCACAAAACACAAATGACACCCTTACGCAAACCGATACTGTTAACCGGGTTCAAAACAGGGAAGCCACAATATCTTTGGATTATTTAAAAATCAGGGAAATTCCATTCCGGAGTCTCAACCGTTTTGCATTAGAGTCACCCTCGGCATATTACACAAAAGACGACCGTATGTTTTATTACGGTATTGAAGCCGTAAACAACAACACTTATCTCGACGGAATGCTGTTCGACGGCCTTGACGGATTTCCTGTTCGTGCCCTCGAATCGTATAACTTATATACGGAACAACTTCCCATTAACAAAGGGTTTGCTGTCGGAGGCGTTACATCCGTTGAAACGGCACACCGGATAGATTCACTAACATTCAGGGGGGAAGCAGGATTTGATAACGCATACAATATGCAGGCGGTTGACGGCGGCTTTTTTCTCGGTATTCCGCTTGCTTTTTCCGAAAAAAGCAAAAAGCGGGACCGCAAACCGTTTCTTATGTTGGCGGGAAACTACCGTTGGACCAACAATACCGATCCGGTATGGCAACAACCGCAACGGTTAAATCCGGCCCTGTCCGACAGCCTTGCCGGCAATCCGCTTCGTCCAGCATCTTCTTTTATAGGAACACTGCCCAATGCAGCTTTTGTTACCACCGGTGATTTTACTTTGCAAAAAGTGCCCGGCAATGCCACCAGGCGGGGTTTTTATCCCTACTTGAAACTTTTTTTGCCTGTATCGAAAAACTCTTCGCTCACACTGGGGAACTATTTTGTTACCGAAAAACAAGACATAACGGATTTTGATAACAATATCTTTAATTCAGGTTTCAACGGCTTGCAGACAAAACGCAACATAGACTCTTATTTGCATTGGAAACATAACTTTACAATAAACAGCTCGTTACGCATCTCATACAATGTTGATTTTCAGTATTCCAACCGTTTTATTAAAAGAGCTGACAGGAACCACGGCAACCGCTTTTTCGATTACAATTACAACGGAAAATGTACTACGTACAAAAC
>JALVZH010000143.1 GCA_027022105.1 Bacteroidales bacterium
AGATGTCCTTTATGGAATAATCGTTTTCCTTAATGTTGAAACGGAAAGCCGTATCGGCAAGTTTTGCGGCGGCAAACTTTCTGAGTTTCGGCAAATATTCCCTGATTTTCCGGGCGCTTTTCCGGTAGAAATCTTCGTCGTATTCCATTTGCGGAAATTCCATCTTTAACAGGGAATCGTATTTCCTTGTTTCGGGCCTCAGGGCGAGGGTTACCGAATCGACAAACGATTTGCGGCTGAATTGTTCCAGATAATTCAGATATAAAGAAACAAATGCAGAATCCCTGAAGAGGCTGTAGGTCATTATCTGCTCCTGTGTTGCGGGGGTGTCGTTGCGCAGGGCGGTGTACATATAGTTGTCTTCCAATCCGCGGTTTTCGTGGCTGTGGTCGGTATAGCCGTCGTAGGCAATAGGCTCCAGTTTGCACAACACCGGATTGTAATAGAAACGCTGGTTGTGCCAGGCCATACCGTGCCGGGCAAGTGTCAAATCGAGCATGGCGTAGTATTTTGCCAGCTTTTCCAAATCGAAAATATCGCCGGGGGGGCGCAGGTGGTATTTGTATTGATACATTAAAATACGGGCCTGTAAAAATTCGTTCCGCAAGGTTGGCGATTTCATGGTTTTTCCCTGACTGAAAGGCTCTATTACCGCCGTCTCGAAATAGGGATAGGTTATCCATTTGTGCAATTTAATGGCCACCTTTTGCATTTGCCAGAAAGCATCTTCCGAAAACTTTACAATGGGCCCTTCACGTCTGTTTCTCGACTCAATGAGCTGTTTTACAAAATGTTCCTCATAGGCATACATTCCCCGGGATTCGTTGTTGAACAAAACGGGGACAAAACCGTAACGGGTAGTAAGAATATCGCGGCTTTCGTAAAAGCGGTGCGATGACCACTCCATCAGATAATCTCTTGCGGCGGGTGTTTGAATGGAAAATACACGCAGCCTTCTCCAACTGTTTTTCTTTTTCAGTTTAATACGGAACGACCATTTGGTGCCGTACAGGTGGTCGAGCCAGTCGCCCTTCAGGCGCAGTTTGGCTTTCATCATTTTGCCGTCGCCGAATACAATTCCCTTTACCCAGTCGTTGTCGCCGCTTTGCAAAATACCGTTTTCGAAAGCATTTTTTCTTTTTTTATAAAGTTTGATGTACTCGGATGTATCCAAAACAATGGCAAGCGGGGCCTCTCTGTATGTGGGATAAACCTTTTTCAGTTCATGTTTTATGCGAAGGTCGTCGAACCAAATGGTATCTTTGCTGTTATTCCAAACATAAATAATCAGTTTGTCCCGGGTTTCATCGAAAAAGGGGGGTGTAAAAACCTCCATTTCCAGTTTCTCCCAGCCGTTTTTATCTTTTTCCACCGGCGTGGAAACAGCCTTGTAAAAACGTTTGGAATCTTTTGTGGTAGCCACCAAAACTCCTTTCCCGTCGGGACTTTTGCGCCATACCGATACTTTGTAATACCAATCGGGGCCGGCAGGTTGTTTAATGCCGAAAGCGAAAGCCTTTCCGGGGTATGTAATTGCCGAATATTTTCCCGAGTGGGCAGTTGTGCTGTCTTGCAATTTACCGCCGTTAAAAAGTACCAGTGTGTCGCCGGTACCGGTAAATTGTTTGCCGTTGCGGGTAAGCGTTTCCGCATTGCAATACCACTCTTTGCCCGGCTCAAGCCCACCGCTTCTGCGACAACCCGATACAATAAGGGTAACCAAAAGAAACGGAAAAACAGCTTTTTGAATTATCGGAAATTTCATATTTATCATTTCATCTTGCGGCTGCAAAGGTAGAAAAGAAATGTTCGTGATAATGGGTTTAATTTACAGAATGTTTATTTCCCTCAAAGGTGCAAGATTTTTATTGTGGCGCTATTTAATCAGGATGAAACATCAATACTGTTTCACGCAAAGGCGCAAAGACGCAAAGTTTTTTAATATACTACTACTTACTATTTAGTGCCTTATTTTTAGTATTCTTGTTTTTTTGACAAGAAATTCCAAAATGCAAATTTCAAATAACGAAGTTGTTTAAAGTTAACGTGATGACAATGAGTATAAAATATTGAAAACCAGAAAATGAATTCCATTGTTCCCCTCCTTGGAGAGCCTGTCCCGACTTTACGTCGGGAGGTGTAGGGGTGGGTTTATTAAAAAAGATATTCACTTTTCTGGTTTTCAATATTTTATAATTCATCTAACATTGAGACTTTAAACAAGTTTAACAAATAAATTCCAATAAAGAAATCTCAAAAATCAATATAGCTTTAGGAATTGAGATTTATCAGACATAAGCAAACACGTTTGGTATTTGTTATTTGTCTTTTACGGTTTATTCCGGTGGGGGTGAAGCCTTAAAACTTCCCGAGAAACTCCGCTATTTTATCCAGCACCTTTTCACGAACAGGTTTTTCGGATAAAACAAGGTCGTGGACGCCGCCTTCAAATACGGCATGTTCCACATTTTCGCCCAGGACGTTGGAATATTTTTCAATATGTTCCACATTGAGCACCGAATCGGCATGGTTCATTTCAGGCTTGTAATTTCCGGGGGTTACGCTGTGGTCGGAATACATGGTAAGTATGGGTGCTTTGATATCAAGCCCCTGCTGAACCTCCTGATGTGCCAAATGAATACCCCGAATCCAGCTGGCGTGGATTTTAAAACCGGAATCGGGTTTCAAATTGCGGTCGTAATCCCATTCGCCGTGATACATCTTGTGCAGGCTGTATCCGTATCCTTTTTCCAGTCCTACTGGCGACGGAATGCCGGGGAATTTTTTCCCCAAAGCGGTCATAAGCGGAACAAATGTTTTTTGCAGAATAACGGGAACGTTAAACTCGAAAAATGCGCTGTTCAAAATCAATCCGTCTGTAATGTTTTCGTTTCGGTGATGGTGGGCGTAGAGCGAAACCAGCAAGCCTCCGGTGGAATGCCCCATCAATACAAGCGTTTTGTTGCCGTCACGGTTGCGGATAACATCCACAGCTTTGTCAAAATCTTCGAAATATTCATGGTAATCCCTGAAATCGTTGGGCTTTTGGTGCGGCAAAATGGAACGCCCGTATTTCCGTAATTCAATTGCATAAAAATTAAATCCAGCTTCGTTTACCTTGTCGGCAAGATGGGTCTGGAAAAAATAGACTTTAAACCCGTGCACATACAAAAGGGCTTTTTTGTTGTCGGGGTCTGCATTTCTTTTAAAAAGCGTAATAACGACTTTCCCCTCGTAATCGGGGTTCATCTCGAAGGTCTCTTTGGTAAAACCGAAA